>JBBRKB010000062.1:0-13441 GCA_038218385.1 Cytophagales bacterium
ACGGTTTCATAAAAAGGGTGACACGCTCGCCTTGCTCACTTACGTGAATCAATTCTTCATACGCATCTTCTTTTTGAATGAAACGTTTGTATCCTTCTACGGAAAGTTTGTTGTTGGCAAAGTGATGCTTAGGTATCGTGATCAGGCGTATGGTTCCAATATTTTTGATGGCACTCAGGTCAACGTCATCATCGTCAGCAAATTTCAATACAAGATTCACCAGAAAACCTCCAACGGTAAAGCTGTGCACGTCATCTTCTCCTTTGAAATGTCCTTGCATGGTTTCAAAGCTTTTACTTTGGCCAAAGGCCACACTGGCTATCAGAACCAATAGAACGGTGATGGAATGTTTTGATTTCATTTTTTTGGGGGTTGTAAGTTCTCAACGATTACTTTGCTGTAGGGTTTTTGTTTTTTTCCATCTTCTCTAAATTCTCCAGGCCGCTCACGTTCATTTTCTTTCCCATTTTGGAAACTTGCTTCAAGTCTATTTCACCAAAAATGCTAATGATCATAAAATCTTTACTTCCCCCCATAAGCATAAGCAGTTCAGATATTTTACCACCGTTTTCCTTTATCATGAATTTAATGTCGTTGTCTTTATCCCGTACCGACATAAGTTCTTCATAATCTTTCTTGGGAATAAGCAAAAACGCTTCTTTATAAAGTCCACGTGCGTTTTGGTCATTTTCCTTTCGTAGAATGCGCAAGCCTTTTAGTTTGCTGATAGCATCAAGCACTTCTTTATCTTCTTGCGAGTCGGCCTCCATGTTGGTGAACAAGCTGAACATTTTGCTTGAAACGGTCACCTGTGTGAAAGATTCATCACTTGAATATTTGTTGAAGAATTTTGTGATCGCATCGTTCTGCGCCTGGGTGCTGGCAACCACTCCCGTCATCACCACCACTACTATAAATAACTTTTTCATATTTCTTTTCTTTTAAAATCTTAACTTATTAAAGTTGTTTTGTTGTGTCATCTTCATTGGGCTTCATCTCACCGGATTTCACTTGCTGTTGCACTTCATTGAAGATGTTGATGTGTTGTGCTTCCTTTTGAACCTTACCAAAACTTTTGGAGATCATGAGTAAGGCTTGTTTAGTTTCTTCAAAAGCTTTTTGCGGATCGTCATAGGTGTCCACTATTTCCTGTGGCGTTGTTTTTCTAATTTCATTGCGAACGAACCACACCGCAACCATAAGGACAGCCACACCGGCAGCTATGCGCATGGAATTATAAACTAATTGCATCACCCGACTTCTGGGGGGCTTTTCCAATTTGTTGATTACTTTATTATCGAACGAAAGATCATTCAATGATTTGTTTTTCTGGTTTTGAAAATATTGAAAGAGAGCTGCTATTTCTTTAAGCGAATCGTCTACTTTCTGATGGGTAAAGTATTCCCTTAATTGCTGCTCTTCGTCCACTGAAGTTTCAGCGTTCCAATATTTGTTTACCAGTTCTACTATTTGCTTAGAGTCCATAAGCACTTATTTTCATGAGTTTCTCCCGAACTGAATTCCGGGCTCTGAACAGATTTACTTTTACCTGATTCATATCTAATTCGAGAATGTCACATATCTCGTTATAACTATATCCCTCCACATCGCGGAGATGGATCACCTGCCGTTGCTTCTCGGGCAACGTGTCAATCATTGCACTTACATGTTGCATACTTTCATGTAGTTCTGTCTTTTCATGTGGTGTTGGCATCTCGTGTCGTATGTCAAATCCTTCCGCTATCGGAAAGGTATTTTTTCGTGATGACAGACGGATCATATCAAGCGAGAGATTTTTGGTTATGCGCATGCACCAAGCCTCCCAGTTTTGAATCTCATCCATCTTATCCCTGCCGTTCCATACCTTTATAAAAACTTCCTGTACCACGTCTTTGGCTTCTTCTTCATTGCCCAGAAGTCGAAAGGCAAACCGGAAAAGTTTGTTTTTGACCGGTATTACTTGATTTTGAAATGCTTCCAGGTTCATCCGTTGAAATTCAGTTACTTGACGGCTTAAGGTGACAGATGTTACAAAAGGTATGAAATTTTTTAAAGTAATGCCCTACATTAGTGAGAGGGAGCAGCGTATACTATGTGATGTGAATGTAAAATTCAGTTAAAAATATGAAATGTGCATAAAGGTGGGTACACTATGCGGCAGGATAATATTTTATCAGGATACTATCACACTCCCACACAGCTAGTGGCTAGTAGCTGGCAACTTATAAACCATTAACACATGAAAGCAATAATAATAACGGCACCTGGCGATGCCCATGTTTTGCAAATACAAGATCGAGACAAACCAGTGATAACGCCAACGGAGATATTGGTGAAGGTAGCAGCAGCTGGCGTTAACCGCCCCGATGTTGCTCAGCGAAAAGGACATTACCCTCCACCACCGGGAGCTTCAATAGATATACCCGGACTTGAGATAGCCGGAACTGTTGTTGAAGTTGGTTCTGAATGTACACGTTGGCATGTAGGGGATAAAATTTGTGCCTTGGTGACGGGGGGAGGATATGCGGAATATTGTGCAGTGCCCCAAGGTCAATGTTTGCCCATTCCGGAAAATCTTTCTTTTATAGAAGCAGCTTCTTTACCGGAAACATATTTTACCGTGTGGACCAACGTATTTGATCGTGTAAAACTTCAAGACGGAGAAAGTTTTTTGGTTCATGGTGGCACCAGCGGCATTGGTGTGGCAGCGATTCAATTGGCGAAGGCGTGGGGCGCTACGGTATATGCAACAGCAGGCACTGACGAAAAATGTACTTTTTGTGAAACCCTGGGGGTAGCGAGGGGCATTAATTATAAAAAGGAAAATTTTAAAGATGTCTTAAAGGAAATCACCCATAAGAAAGGTGTGGATGTAATCCTTGATATGGTTGGAGGCGAGTACACCAATTTAAACCTGGATGTATTGGCTATTGAAGGAAGACTTGTCCTCATTAATTATATGAGAGGTGATGAAGCTTCAATTCGCTTATCCTTGATCCTAAGAAAAAGGCTGACTGTAACAGGATCAACTTTGAGGGCGAGAGATGTAGCATTTAAATCTGCTATTGCCAGAAATCTTGAAAAGCATGTGTGGCCTTGGCTTCAAGATGGAATAGTGAAGCCAATTGTTTATAAAACATTTCCGCTTGCCCAAGCTGCCGATGCACACACACTGATCGAAAACGGTAGCCACATCGGAAAGATTATCTTATCCATCGAGTAGTTACTAAAAGTAAAAGCAAAAAAAAGGACAGCGTTTGCGGTCCTTTTTTTTATAAAAAATTATTTTGCTTAGTTCAAGTATGTTTTTAACACCTTGCTGCGTGAACTGTGCTTCAATTTTTTGGTAGCATTCTCTTTAATCTGACGTACGCGTTCGCGGGTCAGGCTAAAACGTTCACCAATTTCTTCCAATGAAATGGCATGTCCACCGGCCAAGCCATAGTGCAATGAAATCACTTGCGACTCACGTTCAGTCAACGTTGACAAGGCACGCTTCACTTCTGTGCGAAGTGAACTTTCCATCAAAAGTGCATCAGGCGTATTTTGATTTTCATCTTGAAGGATGTCAAGTAATGTAGAATCTTCTCCGTTAGCAAAAGGTGCATCCATGGAAACTTTTCGTGCACGGTAAGAGAGATTCGCCTGAATTTCATCTTCATTCATTTCCATTACAAGCGCCAATTCTTCTACGGTGGGTTCACGTTCATATTTCTGCTCGAGGTCAGAAAGTGTTTTGGATATTTTATTCAAAGATCCAACCCGGTTAAGCGGCAATCTTACAATACGTGATTGTTCCGCAAGGGCTTGCAAAATCCCCTGACGAATCCACCACACGGCATACGATATGAATTTAAATCCACGTGTTTCATCAAATCGGCCAGCTGCCTTAATAAGGCCACAATTTCCTTCGTTGATTAAATCACTCAAGGTTAACCCTTGATTTTGGTATTGTTTCGCCACAGAAACCACAAATCGAAGATTGGCCTTTACCAATTTCTCCAACGCCACTGCATCCCCTTGTTTTATACGTTTTGCCAAATCCACTTCTTCGTCAGCGGTGATCATGCTGATTTTTGAAATTTCAGAAAAATACTTTTCGAGCGACTGTGTTTCGCGATTGGTGATTTGCCTGGATATTTTAAGCTGTCTCATTATTTATTTCTATTTTCAGAATTATTTACAAAATATTATTCTCCATATCAACTGGAAAGGTTATTAAATTAACATTAAAGCGTCATAGGAGGTTTGCAATAACTTTATGAATTTTCTTCAATAAGCGTCGCAAAGCTACGAAAAAAACGAATCGAAACCCGAAAATGTTCCCTCAAATCCTTGGTTATACCAGAAAAAACTCATGGATGTAAGAATCGAAAGAATTAGTTAAACGCACAATCTGAAGGCAGGATTTCCGTAGGTTTCTTAACGTACAAGTTGAACTAAAATTGACATTTTTTAAGGAGAGCATCAAACTTTTACATTTTTCTTAATCTGGGCGCCTCTTATTTTAATACCCTCAAATTTCATATCACCAATCCAGCATTGCCGGGTGTCCTCATCCTTTGGTTTATTGATAAGAGCTTTTCAAAAAACGATGACCATCCTTATGTGTAATTATCTAAGGCTAGGATAAATTGAACGTAGAATATCAACTTTCTGAATGGATGGTGCTCATGCTCACAGCTAGCGCAGCGGCAAAAGATGCCAGATGCTGTACTTCCTCTTCTGTGTCGAGGCTTGTTTGAATAGAGAAAATCATTTCTTCTGGCGCAAAGAGCACCCCGAAGGCATCAACGATTTTTTCCGAAGCAAATCCGGAATTTTGTGTTTTCCATTTTCGAATGGTGGCTTCTGTTTGTGTTAAAAATTTTTCAGACAAAATAACGTCATTGGTTAGTATGAAAAAATCATCTTCTTCGGTTCGCTTGATGATATGCCCATCGGATATGTTGATCAGGTGTTTATATTGATCACCAAAGAAGCTGCCCACATACATATCGAGCATTACCTCAGCCAGCTTGTTCACCATGTTGCCTATGAAACCTTTTGCCGGTTGTGGAGCTTGAAGTTTCATCTTGTTGGGCAGCGACAAGATCATAAGAAATTTTCCTGTTAAGGGTACGGACCCTGTCCGCCATTTAAAATAACGAAAGGAAGAACTGTATCGCTGGCCGGGTTTCTTATGCTGATAGCTGGAGGTTCCGACCCATGCAATACCACCCGTTTCGCCTTTGTATTCTGTATCGGTGACGCGTCTCTTTTGGCCTACTGAGAGCTTCCCACCTTTTCTTCTGAATAGAAAGTAGAGGATGATACCGATGATAAGAGTTGATATGATGAATCCCATCTGCTTTTTTTAAACAATAAGATACCGATTATATCCCGGGCTTTAGCTGTTATGCATTCAATAAATTAAGTCTTTTCCAATAGGGATGCAACAAACAACGTTTGCAGCTTACATGCAGAAAGAGTTTGCAACGGTTCTACAAAACATTTTATGCAAACGTTGTTTCATGAAATCATAGGAGAATAAATTACATGCTTCGAAATCTAACGGATGAACTAGTATCTTTGTGTATTGTTTAAACGTATTAAGAGCGAAAAGAAAATTTTTTAGTTATGGATAAGAGTACAATTCAATTATTAGGTTTGATAGCCGGTGCCTGTACCACCATTGCTTTTTTACCCCAGGTATTAAAGACATGGAAGTCACGTTCTGCCAAAGACCTTTCATTAAGCATGTTTAGTATTTTCAGTTTGGGCGTTGCGCTCTGGCTGGTATATGGTTTTATGGTGCAAGATATTCCTGTGATTGCCGCCAACCTTGTTACGCTTTTACTTGCTTCCACATTGTTGGTATTTAAGCTTAAGTATAAACAGTAGAGAGTTTGGTTTAAGAAGGAATTCACTGAACATAAAAAAAGGAAGCATCGTGATGGTGCTTCCTTTTTTATTTGACGGGCTTGATGCTAAATGGTTACATGCGACCAGTTCTCGCCAGATTTAATGCGATAGAGTTGCATCTCAGAAATCTTATACTGCTTGGCCAATGTTTTCATCTTGGTCTTGCCAGCCTGTATTTTTTTCTTGATAATTTTTACGGTGTCGGCATTAAGCTTCTTGCCTTGGAAAGGCGTGAGTTGCGCAATAAATGCCGGATCTTTTTTAGCATGCTTAATTTGGGTATCGTGCGTCACCCATTTTAAGTTCTTTGCCTTGTTGGCTTCCTTCTTATGATCTAAGTGGATCACAAAATTATGTTTAGCGGAAGGTTTTTTGCAAAAGTGGGTTGCCACCAAACGATGGATGTAATAGTTGATGTTCTTTCCAGCAATCTTGATGGTGATGCTGGGGTATCGCTGGGTGAGCCGTGTTTTAAGTATGGTTCCCTCTTCAATTTTTGTTAGGAAACTTGCTATCCTGCCGTGGTTGGAAATAGCATAGCGCTTTTGTGTTGCGCCCTTTTTGATAGGTAGTTCTTTCCACTTCTCGGATGCAAAGAACCGAATTTTTTTTGCGCTCTTTATACTCATGCCTTCAATTTCAAAAGAAATGTTGACTGGTGCAAAGAATTTTGCTGAAATGTGTTACCAAGAGCCACTGGTTTTTAGAATGATGGGGTAAATCAAACTAAATAACGGTAAACCTAGGCCTGTATTGGGTTTGGGCGCATGTCTCATAGAGTGGTGGAACCTAGTGGGGATCTTTTTTAACCACTAACAAGAAGCTGCCCTTCTCCATTTCAAGGTAGCCCTGATCGAAGCAGAACTTATAGAGCGCGCCCTCACGGGTGGTGTAGATGCTGGTGAAGTATTCAAAATTAAAACCAACGGCCTGAAGCTTTTCACGGAGTACCCGTGTTTTTCCGGTTGGGTTTAGTTCACTCAGAATGCGCCTGTTGCGCCTTAAAATGTTGATCACATTACGCACATAATTAAGATTGCCAGCACCGTTTAGACGGTTGTTATAGCTGGTGCGGCACTGGTCACTACAGAATTTTTTGTCGGGGCGACCTTTAAGTTTTTCGCCACACTCAAGGCATAGTTTGGGCTGTTCTACTCGCATACAGAGGGTTTTTGTTTCACATATTATCCGTTTGTAAACGGTTACAAACGTTTAGATACGAATATAATCGAAAGTAACCGTTTGTTTCACGACTCCTCCAAAAATCTCCATACACCTTTGCATCATCGGTCGTCAACAGTGCGGCTGGTTTCACAATATGTATGTTCAACCTAAAATAAATACAAGATGAAAAGTTTAAGAAACAGTGTACAACTTATCGGTCGCTTGGGTAAAGATCCTGAAGCCAAAACATTTGACAGTGGGTCACAGAAGGTGTCGTTTACGCTGGCGACATCAGACACAATTAAAAATCAAAAGGGTGATCGGGTAGAAGAAACACAGTGGCACAACATTGTGATATGGGGCAAGCAAGCGGAGACCGCTGGCAAGTACCTGAAAAAGGGAACCGAAGTTGTCATAGAAGGACGGCTCGTACATCGGTCATACGAAACCACGGCGGGTGAAAAGAAATACTTCACTGAAATCAATGTGAATGATTTTATGATGGTGGGAAGTAAGCCGCAGTAATATTATTTTTTTTCTACAATTGAAAGAGGGTGCCACTTTGGTATCCTCTTTTTTTATTCCTTGCGGTTAATGTTGAGGGTTGATGAAAAAGAAAGAGCTCATCCGTTAAGCAACTAGCCTTTAGGATGGGCTCTGATATTTATTTTAACGTTGATGGATTCTGTTTTTCAATCCATAAGAGCCTTCACGCCAGGCAATACCTTTCCTTCAAAGTATTCCAATAAAGCCCCACCACCTGTAGATACATAGCTTACACGGTCGCTATAGCCAAGTTGGTTGACAGCGGCTGCTGAATCGCCACCACCGATCAAAGAGAAAGCTCCTTTCTCTGTTGCGCTTACAACGGCATCAGCAATTCTCTTTGTTCCCTTTGCGAAATTCTCCATTTCAAAAACGCCCATTGGACCATTCCATAAAATAGTTTTTGAATCTTCAACAACTTTAGCAAATACTTCACGGGCTTGTGAGCCAATGTCGAGTCCCATCCAACCGTCTTTGATAGCATTGTTGTTGGCAACTTCGGTGTTGGCGGCATTATCAAATTTATCGGCAATGATGGAATCAATCGGTAAGTGCAAGTCTACATTTTTTGCTTTTGCTTTTTGGATCAACTCTTTTGCTAAGTCAAGTTTGTCAGCTTCTACTAGTGAGTTGCCTACATTACCTCCCATAGCCTTGAAAAATGTGTAGGCCATCCCACCACCGATGATAAGGTTGTCTACTGTATCCAGTAGTTTCTCAATGATCAAAATCTTATCGGAAATTTTTGCACCGCCCATGATAGCGGTAAAAGGTTTCTCCGCATTCTCCAATACTTTTTTAGCATTCTCCAATTCGGCAGCCATAACATAACCCGCGCATTTTTCTTTTATAAATTGAGCAACAATGGTAGTAGAGGCGTGTGCCCGGTGTGCTGTACCGAAGGCATCGTTCACATAGATGTCGCCATGTTTGGCTAATTTTTCCGCGAAAGCGGGATCCCCTTTTTCTTCTTCTTTATAGAAACGCAAATTCTCGAGCAACAACACTTCCCCGGGTTGGAGTGCTGCCGACATTTTGAAAGCCTCTTCACCTATGCAGTCATCAGCAAACTTTATGGGCTTGCCAATCAATGCTTCAGCAGTTTTGAGGGTATGTTTAAGTGAATACTTTTCTTCTGGGCCATCTTTTGGTCTGCCCAGGTGCGACATGAGAATACAACTTCCTCCATCGTTAAGAATTTTCTGAATGGTGGGTACAGTGGCGCGGATGCGGTTGTCATCTGTCACATTAAAACTCTTGTCTAACGGAACGTTGAAGTCTACACGGATGAGCGCGCGTTTGCCAGCGAAGTTGATATCATCTACAGTTTTCATAGTGTGGTGTTAAAAGGTTAGGATGAGCCAGGCTCACAAAATCGTTTGCGAATTTAGCAATTCAACTCGCAGGGCATACGGATTGTCAATAGTTTTTTCCGAAAACGTTTGTTTGATTTCCCATTCATGGGTTTCCTTGGCTATCAATCTTTCTGCTCAACTGAATGGCCTCATCAATGATCTGTTTGGGGTAGTCAGCGAGCTCCAGTATTTTAATGGCGTTACGTGTTTTGAGTTTACCGGTTTTAATTTCATGGTCGAAAACCAGGTGTTTACCTTCAATCGATTCGCTAAAGTGATAGAAGTCATATTCATTCTTTAGCATTTCGGGCAACTCCAGATCATGTGTGGAAACAATGACAATATTGTTGTTTTGGTTTAGGTATGATAAAATTGCTTTCGCGGCTGAAATCCGCTCTACGGTATTGGTACCTTTAAAGACCTCATCAAGAATAAATAAATTTTGATGCGTTGATTCTACTTCTTCAATTAAGGTTGACATTATGTTTACCTCTTCGAAGTAGTAACTTTTCCCATTTAGCAAATCGTCTCCAATTCGAATCGATGAAAACTGTTTCAAAATGGGTGATGAGTATTCTTCGGCAAAGCAAGTATAGATGGTCTGTGCCAGAATCGAATTGATCAATATCGTCCGTAAAAAGGTAGACTTACCCGACATGTTGGAACCTGTGATCAGTAT
This sequence comes from Cytophagales bacterium, assembly GCA_038218385.1. Lineage (GTDB taxonomy): Bacteria > Bacteroidota > Bacteroidia > Cytophagales > Cyclobacteriaceae > JBBRKB01. Next base: position 9,649 of record JBBRKB010000062.1, read on the forward strand.
GCCTTTATCTTGGATGTGGAGATCGTTGGGTGTGCATTTTTTAATAAGTGGATGATAGACTTCCTTCGTGTCTATTTGTTTTCCCTTTAATGTCAGGTTAGGTATGCAGGTATGGAAGCTGCTTGCACGAAGGGAAGCCACTGAAAGGGCTGCATCAATTTCACCAATGAAATTGAAAAGGATAAAGATGTGGTGCTTCTTGTTTTCAATCTCCTTTGCCAAATTAAAAAGCATCAGCACTTCAATTACTAAGACCGATTTAATTAACTCAACGAAGTAGCCCAAAAGGTGGCCTATTTCGTCCTTAATATGACCGACTTTTCCCATGCTAAGTAGTCGTGTCTTGCGGGAAAATGAGCGAAGCGCTGCGATACTTTCCTGGACTGAAGCAGAATGATAACTGGAGCCTACCTTGTTAAGGTTTGAGGTAACTTGAATAAGTATGTTTAATTGTGGAAATGATTTTACAAACTTGATCATGTTCTCTTTGTTCCAGTAATGCGAAAATACGTTCATGCTGGCAGGGATTAACAAAAGAATCAATAGCCCTGGATTTTGAAAAGAAAAAAGTATTAACACTACAGCAGAAAAAAGATTTACATACAGCATATTGAACCACCAAGGACGTTCCAACGGTTGACTTTCAAGCAATGAAGTGATGTAGTAAGCGTCTGAGTCATTCAGTGACGAGATTTCTTTTTGTAGTTCCTCCCGAAGTTTCTCATCGTCAGACACATGATTGCTAAGCGCATTTAATTTTTCAGTGCATCAAGGTCGTTCGTTGGGTGAGTAAGTTTTTTATAAAGATATTGTTGGCCCACGCGACTGTTGGTTCTATCAATAAGCATGAACAGCTCTTCGAAATCAATATCATAGAGTGTCTGCCGTGTTAGTTGATGAAATTCCTTTCCACTTTCTACGAGAGCAAAGCGTTCTATTCTATTAAAGTGGAATGAAGTACTTTTAGTTTGCGCCCAACCTCTCCTGAATTTTTCGTTTTGTATTGTAATACACAAATACAAATGAAAGACCTGATAGAATTAAAATTGAAATTAAATAGATCATACCGGTTTTCGAATTCTTTTTTTAATTAGGAATAAAATAATTAGTCGCCAAAACTTATCCCCAACCCCTTTGCAGCTTTTACCAAATAAGAATCTATATCAATAAAATTGTAATCTTTGGTTGCCTCTTCTAAAGAGACGGATGTAATAGTGTTGTTTTTGAACGATACCATTTGACCGAATTTTTTTTCCAGCACAAGTTCAAAAGCTTTCACGCCAAAAAGTGATGCGAGCACGCGATCGTATGCTGTGGGTGTTCCGCCCCGTTGCACATGTCCTAAAACGGTTTCACGAATTTCTGCCTTGAAGCCCGCGTCCTTTAATTGCTTGCTCAGTTGATAGGCAACACCACCTAAGCGTACATGCTCAGATCCTTTTTCACCATCTGAAGAAACAATTGTTCCTTCTTTAGGTTTTGCACCTTCGGCAACCACAATGTTGACAAAGCCTTTTCCTTTTTTGTAACGCAGCTCTAAACGCTTCACAAGCTTTTGAATGTCATAGGGTATCTCCGGTATCAAACAAATCTCGGCTCCACCGGCAATAGCTGTGTGCAAGGCAATCCATCCGGCATCACGCCCCATTACCTCCATGATCATGGTTCGGTGGTGGCTTTCGGCTGTTGTTACAAGTTTATCGAAACTATCGGTTGCTATTTGAACGGCTGTGTTAAAGCCAAACGTAACATCCGTAGCGGATAGATCGTTGTCGATGGTTTTAGGAACCCCAACTATGTTCAGGCCTTTGTCAAAGAGGGCTTTGGAAATTTTTTGCGAGCCATCACCGCCTATGTTGATGATGGCATCGATTTGTAAATCTTTTAATTTTTGGATCAGATCATCTGATCGATCAACAAATGTGATGGTGCCATCTTCTTGTTCAACCGGAAATTTCAAGGGGTTTCCTTTGTTGGTTGTTTTGAGAATGGTGCCGCCTTTCACATGGATGCCGGCTGTGCGTGAAGAAGTAAGCTTGAGGATTTCTTGTGGTACGCGAAAGACACCGTTGAAAGCTTCGATGCTTCCATAAAGTTCCCATCCTTTTTCTCTGCGGGCACGTTTGGCAATACCGCGGATGACGGCGTTCAGGCCAGGACAATCGCCACCACCTGTTAGGATCAAAAGTTTTTTAGTCATTGAAATTGCTGAAGTGATTAGATATAATAAGTCCTTAAGTTGTGAAAATAAAATGAAGAAGAATAGTATTGCCCTTTTCTTTTAGATTTCTGGTAAGGGGTCGACAAATTTAAATGAGGTATCCCCTCAGGGAAAGGGTAAGAAGGACAGAATTTTACGCTTGAGCTGCAGCTCTTATTAAGCGATCATTAACCGCAGCCCCTAGTCCTTCGTTGGGGACAAGCTCCCCTACAATAACATCGATTGGAAGTTTGTCTAGGGTGCGTAAAGCACTGAAAAGATTTTGTGCTGCCTCTGACGTAGTTCCTTTTGGCGATAAAACAAATTGAAAGGGCACTTGATAATCATGCTGAAAGGAGAGCACACCTGTCCGTTCTTTAGGATAATTTTTAAGCAGCTCCCCAATGTTGCCAAGCACTACTTTTTTTCGTGGTGCATAATGGCTGATCAATTGACCAGGGGCTTTTGGATTAGATGTTGAATGGGTTTGAATAGAAACTTCACCAACAATTTTTTTAATGTCGTCTATATTCAGACCACCGAGCCGGTGAATGATTACTTCATCATTTTCAAAACCGACAATGGTAGATTCAATACCTACAGTACATACACCTCCATCTAGTATATACTTAATCTTATCGCCCAACTGATCGTTTACATGTTGAGGTGAGGTAGGGCTCACATAACCAAAAGGATTGGCGCTGGGTGCTGCTAATGGAAATGAAATCGATTCAAGTAGTGAACGTGATAGCACATGGTCAGGACAACGAACACCTACGGTTTCCAATCCTGATGTAACGAGGTCAGGAATAACAGATCGCTTCTTCAGTAATAGTGTAAGCGGCCCAGGCCAAAAGGATTCTGCTAGCAGTTGGGCCTTCTCAGGAATGTCAAGTGCATAATGGGAAATAGCAGTGATGTTGGGTACATGCACGATGAGCGGATCAAACTGTGGCCTGCCCTTTACTTCAAAGATTTTTGTCACCGCCTCTATGTTAATGGCATTACCCGCCAGGCCATACACCGTTTCTGTAGGGATTGCCACAAGCTCACCCTGTTGAAGGAGTAAATTTGCTTTGTTAATGTCGGTTCCGATTTCAGCCATGGATGCAAATCTAGAATTTATTTTTATGAATGAAATGAGAAGTAAGGCATCTTCCAATTCAACTAATAAGTATAAGAGAAGATAATTTACTATGAAGCCATCACACCCCACACAACTCGCAGCTCAAAGCTAGTAGCTAGCAGCTTTTTACAATACCTTTGCATTAACCTAAATCTCAAAACCTTTCTATGAAGCTACGATACACATTCATTATTTTAATTTTGCTTATTTCTGTTTCCACAAAGGGTCAACAGGTAGACAAAAAGCTTCAATATCTTTTGGAAGAAAGTGTAAAAGATTTTCACGGAGATGTAGGTGTATATGTTCGAAATCTGAAGACGGGAAAGCTTACTTACATTAATGCAGATACTTTATTCCCTACAGCCAGCATGATCAAAATACCTATAACGATTGGCATGTTCAATAAAATTGAAAAGGGTGAATTGGATTATCATGCCGTGTTGACCTATAAAGATTCGCTAGCCTAT
>JBBRKB010000063.1:0-13381 GCA_038218385.1 Cytophagales bacterium
TGATAGGCTAGGCGCCGGATCTCAAAAACAACAAAATGATAGTTGCCTTATCCTAACAGAAACCAATACACAAAACATTTTCAAAATAGTTGAAGAGCTGCAACCTAATGTAGTCATTGTAGATTCTATCCAAACATTATATTCCCATTCCTTAGATTCTACCGCGGGAAGCATTGCACAGGTGAGGCAATGTGCTGGTGAGCTTATGAAGTTTGCCAAAGAAACCAACACTCCAGTTTTTCTGGTGGGCCACATTACCAAAGACGGCCTGCTGGCAGGCCCCAAAGTGCTGGAGCACATGGTGGACACCGTGCTGCAATTTGAAGGCGACAGACATCTTGCATACAGAATTTTACGCACCACTAAAAACCGATTTGGTTCCACATCGGAAATTGGTATTTATGAAATGTTGGGAACTGGACTTCGCGAAGTTTCCAATCCTTCGGAAATTCTTATCTCACAAAAAGATTCAAACCTAAGTGGTGTCACCATTGGCGCTACAGTAGAAGGCAATCGTCCGCTGCTCATAGAGATACAATCTTTAGTTAGCCCTGCATCGTATGGTACACCCCAGCGAACGCCAACAGGATTTGACCAGAAAAGGTTGAATATGTTGCTTGCTGTTTTAGAAAAACGTTGTGGGTTTCGTGTGGGCACGCAAGATGTTTTTCTCAACATGGCGGGTGGTATTAAAGTTGAGGATCCCGCTATTGATTTAGCCATTTGCGTTTCGGTTGTTTCATCGTTTGAAGAAATACCTGTGTCTGATAAAATTTGTTTCGCTGCGGAGATCGGGCTAGGTGGCGAACTCCGGGCGGTCAATAGAATTGATCAGCGTATTGTCGAGGCAGAGAAGCTGGGATTTACTGAAATCTATGTTTCGAAATACAACACGAAATCAATGGAGAAAAAAAAGTCTTCTATTGTGGTGAAGTCTTTTGGTAAATTGACAGAAGTATTTGAAGATTTGTTTGGATAATAATTTGCGTAAATCATATGGAAGAATTTTTTGTCAACTCGCTCGGCATTTCAGGCTCAACATTCAGTTTAGTCGTGCTCCCTCTTCTCATATTCCTTGCCCGCATCGGAGATGTTTCTATCAATACCATTCGGATCATATATGTGCTTGGCGGCAGGAAACTCACCGCTACCATTCTTGGTTTTTTCGAATCGTTTATTTGGCTCATGGCGATACGTCAAATTTTTGAGCACCTGGATAATTGGGTTTGCTACGTTGCCTATCCCGGTGGGTTTGCTATGGGCATTTTAGTGGGGATGTTGATTGAAGAAAAAATCGCCTATGGTAAGGTGATTGTGCGAACCATTACACGAAAAGACATTTCCGAGTTTAAGGATTTTTTGATTGAAGAAAATTTTCGCTTTACTGCCATCCAAGCGACAGGTAGAGATGGTGAAGAGAATGTTGTGTTCACGGTGCTGGAACGCGAGCGTCTTGATGAATTACTTGTGTCGCTTCGTAAAATTCTTCCTACAGCATTTTATACTATTGAAAAAGTAAACCGTGCATCAGACGACTTTGTGATAAAAGAAAATAATGCAAGAGGAGGAGGAATGCTTTCATGGCTGCGATCCATCCGGCGCACTTAAACTTTACGATTCCATTTACCTTTACCTTTCACTTATCATTTTCAAAATATCTTCCACGTATTCCCGTGAATTAGACAAGCGCGGAACTTTGTGTTGGCCACCTAACTTCCCACGCTTTTTCATCCAATTATAAAACGTGCCCTCTTCAACACTGTGTATGGTGGGGGCAATGAGGGCGAGATCATGCGAACGCTTTGCATCGTAATCAGAATTCACTTCACGCAAACTTTTATCGAGCAATTGGGTAAACAATGAAAGGTCTGATGGTTTGGTTTTAAATTCAATAATCCACTCATGGCTTCCTTTTTTTCCTTCTGATAAATAAACAGGTGCTGCGGTGAAATTATCGATGATGGCCCCTGTTCCTTCGCATGCTGCCGTTATCGCAACTTCTGCATTTTCAATGATCACTTCTTCGCCAAAGGCATTTAAAAAATGTTTTGTCCTGCCGGTTATCCTTATGCGGTGAGGATTAAGGGAAGTAAACTTAACAGTGTCGCCAATATTATATCGCCACAACCCCGCATTGGTGGTGATGACCATTGCGTAATTCTTATTAAGTTCTACACCCGCCAAACAAATTGTCTTCGGATTTTCTTTTTCAAATTCTTCCATGGGAATGAACTCGTAAAAAATTCCATAGTCGAGCATCAATAATAAATCTTCTTTATTCGAACGATCCTGTATACCAAAGAATCCTTCACTCGCATTATAGGTTTCCCAATAGTTCATGCGGTCACTTGGTATAATGGATTGAAATAAACTTCTGTATGGTTTAAATGAAACAGCGCCATGAAAAAACACTTCCAGGTCGGGCCACACTTCCGTTATGTCTTTCTTTCCTTTTATCTCAAGAATTTTTTGAAGAAGCAAAACCGTCCATGTGGGCACGCCGGCAATGTGTCGCACATTTTCCAACATGGCTTCTTCAGCCATCCGAACAATTTTTTCTTCCCAGTTATTCATCAACGCTGTCTCTAAACTTGGCGTACGAATGAATTGTGCCCACGGTGGCAGGTTCTGCATAAGCACCGCTGACACATCTCCGTAATAGGATGAGGCCGTTGGATCAAATTCATTTATCTGATGGCTACCACCTACGCCCAACCCTTTGCCATCAAACATTTTTGTTTCAGGGAAATTATTTACATAAATGGAAAGCAAATCTTTTCCTCCCTTGAAGTGGCAGTCGTCAAGTGCTTCCTGAGAAACAGGAATAAATTTACTGCGTGCGTTGGTTGTCCCTGACGATTTTGAAAACCATTTTATTTCGGTAGGCCAAAGTACATTTTGTTCTCCCCGCATGACCCTGCCAATGTAGGGGTAGATATCTTCGTAGGTATGAATGGGAATGCGTGAGATGAACTTCTCGTACGTGTTGATTTCGCTAAACTGATATTGCTTTCCTATCTCGGTCTGGCTAGCGGTTTGAAGAAGCTTTCTGAAAATTTCTTCCTGCACTTCGTTGGGATATTTAATGAATAGCTCAATCTGATGTATTCGCTTTTTCATCACCCATGTCAATATGGAATTGATCAGACCCATTCGCTATCTTGGTTTACTCATTTCCGGTTTGCGTCTCCACGTTTGGCTTGGCTTTCCGGTTCTTTTTCAATTCAAAGTTCTGCCCAAGATATACCTTTCTAACTTTAGGATCGTTGGCCAACTCTTCCGCTGTTCCTGACATAAAAAGTTTGCCGTCTACCATGAGGTAGGCGCGGTCTGTAATGGATAAGGTCTCATCAACGTTATGATCTGTAATGAGGATGCCAATGTTTTTACTTTTCAATTTGGAAACAATAGACTGAATTTCTTCTACGGCAATAGGGTCAACACCGGCAAAAGGTTCATCCAACAAAACGAAATTAGGATCCACTGCTAGGGCACGCGCTATTTCTGTTCTTCTACGTTCACCACCCGACAAAGACATACCCATATTCTTTCTTACTTTCTGCAGGCTGAATTCCTCTATTAACTCTTCTACTTTGTCTTTGCGCTGTTGCTTGGTGTAATCACGAAGTTCAAGCACAGCCATGATGTTTTCTTCAACGGAAAGTTTTCTGAAAATAGATGCCTCTTGTGCGAGATAACCAATGCCCTTCTGTGCACGCTGAAACATAGGCAAGGGCGTTATCTCTTCATCATCCAAAAAAATTTTTCCTTCGTTGGGTTTTATTAAACCCACCATCATGTAAAATGTTGTTGTCTTTCCGGCTCCATTCGGACCCAGCAATCCTACAATTTCACCTTGACCCACTTGTACGGAAACATGATCAACAACTGTTCTTGTTTTATATTTCTTTACTAATTGTTCAGCCCGTAAAACCATTTCAATAAAATTTAATATCCTTTATGCGAAGTTGGATAGAAGTGTTTCCATTGTACTTATTTTCTTCAATGGAGTATAACATTTGGAAAGAATCACATCGTGCCAATCGGGGGTAATGTTCTATCAAATCAAAACCAACCGCCTGAAACACATTTTCAGATCCTTCCTGTGCTGCTAAAAATCTGACATGTCTGTCTTTAAAGCTGGACAGCGAATTAAAAACACGTACATGTGAAGATTCAAAAATAGGGCGTGGGTTTTCCGGGCCGAACGGCTCCATTTGTTTTAGGATGTTAAAAAACCTTTGGGTAATCAAATCGAAGTTGATAGGTAGGTCCACATTAATCACAGGAGAAAGCATTTCTTCTGTAATGGTAGAAGCCACCACTTCTTCAAAACGTTTTTGAAATGCTTCGAGGTTTTCTATGTTTAGAGTAAGACCCGCTGCGTATTTATGCCCACCGTATTTATCCAATAGATCGCTGCATTGGCAAATGGCTTCATACAAATCAAACCCATGAACACTTCTTGCAGAACCTGTTATTTGATTGTTTGATTGTGTAAGAATAATAGTCGGCCGGTAAAATTTTTCAACACATCGCGCGGCCACAATACCGATCACCCCTTTGTGCCACGTGTCCTTAAACAAAACTGTTGACTTTGCTGTGAGGAAAGTTTCGCTGCCCTCTACCATGGAGATAGCCTCCTCCGTTATGTCCAAATCGAATTGCCGCCGCAAATCGTTTTTCAGATTTATTTTCTCTGCCATGCCGTTGGCTTCTTCTTCTGTCTGTGCAATCATCAATTCCACTGCTGCACTTCCATGGGCAACCCTTCCTGCGGCATTAATGCGAGGCCCTAGCGTGAAGACAATACCCGAAATATTCAGGTCTTGTTTTATTCCTGCAATTTCCTTCAAGGCTTTTAATCCGGGCAGCGGATCCCCATTCAATTTTATCAGGCCATGGTACGCCAGTATTCTATTCTCATCTGTAATGGGAACAATATCAGATGCAATGGAGACAGCAACCAAATCCAGATACGCATACACATCACTTACATCACCGTAGCGTGATGCATATCCCTGCATGAATTTAAATCCCAATCCACAACCACTGAGTTCCGAGTAAGGATAGGTACAATCTTTTCGCTTAGGATCCAGTACAGCGTGGGCACTAGGTATGTCAGACCCGGGTAGGTGATGATCGCATATGATAAAATCAATTGATTTTTCTTTTGCAGTTTCGACCATTGCCTGAGCCTTAATGCCACAATCCAATGCGATGATTAAGCTGTGGTTATTTTTTTCTGCAAACTCGATCCCGGCAAGTGAGACCCCATAGCCTTCCGCATGACGGTCGGGGATATAAATATCACAGTGCGGGTAAATTTTATTCAGGTAACTGTAGACAAGTGAGACGGCTGTTGTTCCGTCAACATCATAGTCACCATAAATCAATATTTTTTCCTTATGAAGAATGGCGTGTTGTAAACGCTCTACTGCTTTTTCCATATCCATCATGAGAAAGGGATCATGCAGTTCCGTAAGGAGTGGCCGGAAATATTTCTTTGCGGTTTCAAACGTGTCAATGCCGCGTTGAAGTAAAATGGATGTTAGGTAGCGATTGATATTAAGCTCCTGAGATAATTTTTCAATTCTATCATCGGAAGGGATTTCAATACGCGACCACCTTTTCTCCATATCCCTTAATTAATATCAAAGTTCAATGCACCCTTCTCACCTGATTTACCATTTACACCTTCGGCACCAAAAACACCTTTTGCCCCATTATTCCGCGAAGGCGAAATGCCCGGCGGACCCGCATAACCGGGTGTGCCACCATAGCCAAAACCACCACCGCCGTTATGGATAACAAAATATTTATTTACCAACGAGCGAATATCACTGCAGCGGGTGCAACTCACAGTAAGTACACCACCACGACCTCCATTGCCTCCCGTACCACCGTCACCGCCATTGCCGCCATCACCACCTTTACAGTGGACAGTGCCTGATCCTCCTCCTCCTCCAATGCCGCCGTTTCCACCGTTGCCGCCGTTGCCACCGGTTAAGTCAACTCTTAATTTTCCCGCGTTGATCATTTCTCCAAAATACAAAAACAGGTTAACACCATTCACCCCATCCAAACCTTTTCCACCGTTGCGTGCATCCGTTCCATCGCGGCAGGGACCAAACGGTGTATCGCCATTTCTTCCGTCATGCCCATTCTTTCCACTTATTCCAATACCATCAATCACGCAGTTTGTTCCAAAGATGGCCACCTGTGCACGGATGTAGTTATCTTGCTTCAGTGCATTAAGCCTGAGCCGCGATGAGTCCATCATGATCAATGTATCAGCAACTAAAATATCTGACTGGCCAATTTCAAATGTTTCATGAGGTTTAATGACGAGCTTGCTGAGGCGGATTTGGGAAATACCGTTCAAGCTTGATAGAAGCAATAATAAAGAGACTGCGTATTTTCCCATTTTACAAAAGTAAAGTAGTACATGATTTCGCAAAACCTTAGTGCAAAATCCATACAAAATAAAAAGAGCAGCTCAACACTAGCTGCTCTTTCTCTAAAGAAATATTTTGTGCTGTTAATTAGCGCCTGCTGGTTTCTCTGTTACAACACCTTCAAGCACATCTTTAATATCTACTCGTTCGCCATCCCTGTAGGGAACAATCCAGGCATCTTTCACGCCCATTTCCCGCATATACTTTTTAAATGTATCTGCTTCCCAATAGTCTCTGAATATGCCAATGGTAAAGCGTTGGCCTTCTTCACTTTTTTCACCACCGAAGTTTGGATTGTTATCAAAATATTTTGCTAAATCCTTATTTCTGAAAGCCCCTATCTGAACCTTAAAGACAACCCCTTTGGAAAAATCCATTGAGTTGACAACAGGGTTTTCTTTCAACGAAGCCAACTCTGCTTTGGTGGAAGTAAGCTGGTTGCGAACTTGGTTTAATTGATCTTCTAACTCGGCAATCCGTGCATCTTTGTTACTGATCGATGATTGCAACTGAGTGACTTTTTGATTGAGGGAAGATACCTGCGTATCTGCTGTCTGCTTCTCTTCTGTGAACTGCTTCAGGTTCGTAGGATTTTTAGCGTATTGCTTCGCCTTTTTCTTCCATTCCTTTTTCTCCTTCTTAGAAAGTTGGCTGAAAGTTTCGTGGGAGGTAAAGATCAACGCCAAACAAAACAGAAGTATGAGTTGAGTTTTCATGAACGTGTTTTTAAGTTTAAAAAATGATATTAAAAGTACGAATTTTTTTTTAATCCACTATATCCGATTCTTTTTAGGAAGAAAGACTGCCCACCATTTTCTCCGGGCGAACCCATTCATCAAACTGTTCGCTGGTTAAAAGTTTTAGTTCAACGGCTGCTTCCCTCAAAGTCTTGTTCTCCTTGTGCGCTTTTTTTGCAATTTTAGCTGCGTTTTCATATCCGATGTGTGTGTTCAAGGCCGTCACCAACATGAGCGAGTTTTCAAGATGTTGTTGAATAATCGGCAGGTTAGGTTTAATTCCTGCTGCACATTTTTCAGTGAACGATGCGCATGCATCTCCGATTAAACGAGCCGATTGCAATACATTAGAGGCCATGAGTGGTTTGAATACATTTAACTCAAAGTGTCCCATAGAACCCCCAATGGAAACAGCAACATCATTTCCCATTACCTGTGCGCACACCATGGTAAGTGCTTCAGGTTGTGTTGGATTTACTTTGCCTGGCATAATGGATGAGCCGGGTTCATTGTCTGGAATACTAATTTCACCAATGCCACAACGCGGTCCGGAGCTAAGCATCCGTATATCATTGGCTATTTTCATCAGGGAAACAGCAGCACGCTTTAATGCCCCCGACAATTCTACCATGGCATCATGGGCAGCCAGCGATTCAAACTTGTTGGGCGCAGTGACGAATGGATAGCCTGTTAATTCGGCAATTTTCTTTGCCACTAAAACATCATATCCCTTTGGCGTGTTTAGTCCGGTGCCAACAGCTGTGCCGCCAAGTGCTATATCCTGAACGGATTCCAATGCGTTTTTGATGGTCTTGATACTGTTGTCTAACTGTTGCACATATCCGGAAAATTCCTGTCCCAATGTTAATGGCGTGGCGTCCATAAAATGCGTACGTCCGGTTTTAACAATGGCCTTAAATTCTTCTACCTTCTGTGCAAGTGCATCTCGCAATAATTTTATACCGGGTATTGTAATTTCCATTACCTGCTTGTAGGCGGCAATGTGCATGGCCGTTGGAAAGGTATCGTTGGATGATTGTGATTTATTAACATCATCATTGGGATGCAAAACTTTTTCCTCATCCGTCAACTTGCCACCACTGTTTACATGTGCGCGGTAAGCGATCACCTCGTTGACATTCATATTGCTTTGTGTGCCCGATCCGGTTTGCCAGATCACAAGCGGAAATTCATTGTCAAGTTTGCCTCCTAAAATTTCATCGCATGCTTCTGAAATCAACTCTTTCTTTTCATCTGATAAAACTCCCAGCTCATTGTTAGCCATTGCCGCTGCCTTTTTTAAATAAGCAAACGCGTAAATAATTTCCATCGGCATGCTGGCTTCCGGGCCAATCTTAAAATTATTTCTGGATCGTTCTGTTTGTGCTCCCCAATACTTATCGGCAGGCACGTGCACTTCGCCCATGGTGTCTTTTTCAATTCGGCTGTTCATAATATTGTAATGGCTATTTCTGGGAGTAAAAGTAGAAAAGAGAGCAACAAAAAAGCCGGACGCGCCGGCTTTTGTTTTACTATTTTTAAGGTTAATTGTCTCGGAAATATTTATCCTCATCAAAGTCATCCCTACCTCCACCGGTTTCATCTTCAATAGATTTAGGCACTACGCCTACAGCAATGATCTTGAATTCCGTCCTTCTGTTTTTAGAACGTCCCGATGGATTATCAGTACCGTTGGGATTTGTATTTCTGGCAATAGGTTGGGTCTCACCATAGCCTTTGGAGGTGAGGCGATCTGGTGATATTCCATTATTAATAAGATAACGTACAGTGGACTCCGCTCTTCGCTTTGACAGATCAATATTGTAATCAAAGCTACCCAGGCTGTCGGTGTGGGAACCCATCTCAATTTTTATTTCCGGATTATCGGCAAGCAATTGCACGAGCTTGTCCAGTTCTTGGGCCGAGGTAGGAGTGATGTTGGTACTGTCAAATCCGAAGTAAATGTTTTCCAGAACAAATTTTACACCCTCTGCTTTTCTTTCCAACACCAACAAGGTATCAAAGGTAATGTTGGTTACTAAATCTTTTAATGTTTTGGGATCAACACCTTTACCTTTGGTTGAATAACGCTCACGAGTTGTAATGTAGCCATCACTTTCACCTATCATATCGTAGTTTTCATTGTCATAAATGCGAAAAAGAAACTTACCATCATTTCCGGTAACATAGTCTTGCATAAGATCGCCCTTTCCATCCAGTAAGGTCACACGTGTGTTGGGCAAAATCTGGCGCTGCCCTTCTTTGTCTTTATAATAGGTGATGCCTTGCAAATAGTAGTTAATGATTTTCAGATCAGGATCTTCATTGACGAATGTATAGATGTCATCATCCCCTTTGCCACCTTCACGATTGGAAGTAAAAAAACCCCTATCCGGTTTGAACAAATAGATACCGAAATCATCTCCGTTTGAGTTCATGGGCTGGCCTAAATTCTTGATTACGTTCTTTCCATTTTCACGCTCCATCACAAATAGATCAAGCCCACCAAAACCTGGATGGCCGTCGGAAGCAAAATAAAGTTTACCATCTTCCGCTACATACGGAAACATTTCGTTGCCTGCCGTATTGATCTCTCTGCCTAAATTTCGTATGCGTGTAAACCTTCCGCGTGAGTCCATCTGTGCAGAGTAAAGATCGGTACCACCATGCGTGTCTTTGCCTTTTCGGTTTGATGCGAAGTATAAGGTGCGACCATCAAGGCTAAAAGCCGGGCTTGAGTCCCAACTGAAGTTGACAGAGTTTGGATCGTCTTTTCTAATGATGGTATTTACGTTTATAGGCAGAGGCTCTGACCAAACACCATTTCTAAACCGCGATAAATACAGGTCTACATCATAGCCGTCTCTATCTTTTTTACCACCCGTGTTTCCTTTTCCAAAAATCATGATCTTCCCATCGGGCGAAAACGTGATACACCCTTCATTACGTATGGGGTCGTTGATAACTTCTGGCAAAGGCGCAATTGTAGTAGCATCTACATTGGCTCCTCTTGTTGCTGCTTTGTAAATATCTGAATAGGGCGTGCCTGTTGCTTCGTATATTTTTCCTGTGCTCCGTGAACTACTGAAGTACAATTCTGAATTTAAGTAGACGGGAGCGTACTCTGCGTTGGGGGTGTTGATAAGCTCCATGTTTTTTACTTTATAAAAACTCTCGCTCTTGGAAAGGTTTTCAATATAATTAAGCCCCGCTAATTCTTCACTTGCCCGGTCTTTGAATGCACCATCGGTCTGAGCGATTACTTTTTCCAACTGCTCACGTGCAGCGTCATAGTTTCCATCTGCTTTCAAACATTGCGCATAAAAAAAGGCAACAGAATCTTTATCAATGCCTCGACCGCCGGCTTTTGCATAATACGGTGCTGCTTCTCGTAAACGGTTTGATAACCGGTATGACTCCGCCACGAAGTAATTCGCACGGCCATCGTTCGGATTAGACGCCAGGGTTTTCTTGTAATAGTTAATAACATTTTGATATTTCCCAAGTGCGTATGCCTTCGCTATTTTCTTTTCAGAACTACAGCTTATAAGTGCCAGGAAAGCAAGTGTAAGAATAAAAAAAAGCCTCATATTTTTTTAATTGCTATAAAACTACAAAAAATATCCATGTTATAAATTAACTGTTGGCCGCAGCTTAAGATACATAGCGAGCCAACTATCCTCAGCCTTTATAAGCCAAGACGTATGAATGTCTTCAACTGTTTTTGCCAGGATGTTAAACGTTACCGTTTCTCCATTCCATATACCCTCTTCCAAATTCTGACGCACATTTTTTCGGGCTACAAGGTCTACATTTCCTTCATGATAAAAGGGAACTAAATTCCGGTTGAAAAAATCAACATCCAATTCTTGTTGCATTAATTTCACGGCATGAACTGACGAGTCGATCGAACATCCGCTTGCGTCATTGAAATGGTCATCAACCGCAAGCACAACAAAATGATCATTCAGTATTTTGAAAGATGCCGACAGCGGAGTGCCATGAGCCACCCAGCTTTTGGTAAACAGCGACAACTGATCTGATATATGCTGCTGCTGGCTTGCGCTCAATTTGCTATCCGACATATAAACCCAGACCCTCGCGTGGCCTGGCAACTTTTCAAAATCCACGTACATACTTTTTTATTTTTATAAACCCTGGTTCTCCGCTATAAGTTCTGCCAAATCTTTAACAGAAACCTGCGTTTCCTGATCCTTATTTTTAACACCGTCGGTCATCATCACCATACAGAATGGACATGCCACAGCAATGGTTTTTGCTTCCGTTTGGATCGCTTCTTCTGTTCGCTCTATGTTAATGTCTTTGTTTCCTTTTTCTGGTTCCTTAAACATCTGTCCTCCCCCTGCACCACAACATAATCCCGTTGTGCGGCATCGCTTCATTTCTTTCAAATCTGCTTTAAGAGCATTTAATATTGATCGCGGCGCTTCATAAATGTTATTTGCCCTACCTAAATAACAAGAATCATGATACGTGACAGCCTGGCCATTGATGGGGCCATCTTCTTTTATTTTGATTTTTCCTTCCTCAATAAGGTCTTGAAGAAACTGGCTGTGGTGGATCACTTCATAGTTTCCTCCAAGCTCTGGATATTCATTCTTTAGGGTGTTGAAACAATGCGGACAAGCGGTTACGATTTTCTTTATTCCATAGCCATTCAACACCTGAATATTATTCAGCGCCTGCATTTGAAAAATGAATTCATTGCCAGCCCTTCTTGCCGGATCTCCCGTACACGCCTCCTCATTGCCCAGCACAGCAAATTTTATGTTCACTGCATTCAGGATTTTCACAAATGCCTTTGTTACTTTTTTATAGCGGTCATCAAAAGATCCGGCACACCCGACCCAGAAAAGTATTTCTGGTGATTCACCTTTTGAAACCAGATCGGCCATCGTTGGAACATTCATCGCATTTTCCATTTCGTTCTATTTTTTATCGTTGGCCCAGTTAAACCTGTCAGCAGGAGAAAATTTCCACGGGGCAAAGTTAGTCTCAATGTTTTGGAACATGGCATTCCACGCTGGAGGCGAACCCGATTCCTCCATGGCCACATACCGTTTTAGCTCAAGTATTATTTCAAGGGGATTGATCATCACTGGGCAGGCTTCAACGCAGGCATTACAACTTGTGCATGCGTTGATCTCTTCCCTCGTAATGTAATTATCCAGAAGTGATTTTCCATCTTCCATTCCTTTTACCCCTTTGTCAAGGTTCTTGCCCACTTCCTCTAAACGGTCGCGCGTATCCATCATTATCTTGCGTGGCGAAAGAAGTTTCCCCGTAATGTTTGCGGGACATTCTGAGGTACATCTTCCGCATTCCGTGCATGCATAAGCCCCCATCAAATTATTCCAGGCAAGATCATTAATATCTTTTGCACCAAATCTCCCGGCCTCTGTTGCCTCTGTTGATGGAGCATCACCTGGCCGTCCAAGCATCGATTTTACTTCGTTGGTGACAACCGGCATGTTATTGACTTTGCCAAAAGGCTGGATGTTGGCGTAATATGTATTGGGAAAAGCGAGAAAGATGTGAAGGTGTTTTGAGTATGTTATGTAAATCGAAAATCCTAAGATCCCGATGATGTGAAACCACCATGCAAAGCGCTCAATTAAAATTAGGGTCGACTCAGAAAAATGACTCAACCAGCCCATGCTAAGATAAGAGCTTATATAAAGAGTACCCGTGGAGGTGTAGTGTTCCGCTCCCAAACTTTGCAAAGCCTGATCGGCACCATTCATGGTTAAGATCGCCAACATCAAAACTATTTCAATGATCAAAATCAGATTCGCATCGAGCCGTGGCCACCCCGTCATCTCAGCGGCCCAGAATCTTTTGATCCGAAGCACATTTCTTCTGAGAAGAAAAAAGACACAAGACATCAACACAGCCAACGCCAAAACCTCAAAAGCATTCATGGCAAAATGGTATGCCGCGCCCAGGTAGGGAGCAAAAATCCGATGTGTTCCTGCCAGGCCATCAATAATGAATTCAAGAACCTCTAAATTAATGATGAGAAAGCCTGCGTAAATACAGAAGTGTAGCAAAGCCGGTATGGGCCGCTTGAACATTTTCTTTTGACCAAAGGCAATTAGCAATACATTCTTTATCCGTTGCGGTTTGTTCTCAGCCGGGACTTCCTTTTTTCCTAGAAAAATATTT
>JBBRKB010000064.1:0-13297 GCA_038218385.1 Cytophagales bacterium
ATTAACAATAAAAATAAAATTCACTCCTTCATTATGGTATCATCGATAAAATCACAACCCACCCTTTTTATCATCTTTGGCGGAACGGGCGATTTGAACTGGCGCAAAATAACACCCGCCCTTTACAATTTATTTCTAGACAACTGGCTGCCTGATAATTTTGCTATCATAGGTACAGCACGTGGTAAATTAACGGATGACGAATTCCGAGCTAAACTACTGGAAGGCATCAATAAATTTTCCCGAAAGGGCAAGGCCGATAAAGAAAAGTGGGCAGAATTTTCCGCTCATGTTTTTTATCAGATTTCAGATCTAAAAGATGATAAAACATATGCTGAATTTGGTACACAGATAAATAAGTACAAGCAAGAATGGAAGCAAGACCCACTTGTCATTTATTATCTTGCCGTGTCGCCCAAATTTTTTCCCATCATAGCAGAAAATATTTCTAAAAGTAATTTGGCCGGTGACACCGATACCACGCGTATTGTTGTTGAAAAACCATTCGGTCACGACTTAGAATCTGCGCGGTCGCTGAACAAACTTCTCGGTAGTATTTTTCAAGAGAAACAAATCTATCGCATAGACCATTATTTGGGTAAAGAGACGGTGCAGAACATTATGGCTTTTCGTTTTGCTAATTCCATCCTCGAACCCATCTGGAGTAGAAATTACATTGAACATGTGCAGATTTCAGTGACAGAACAATTGGGGGTTAATGATCGCGGTGACTATTACGAAGGAGCTGGTGCATTGCGGGATATGGTGCAGAACCACGTCTTTCAATTGCTTTGTCATATCGCCATGGAGACACCTATAAATTTCGATGCCGATGAAGTGCGCAACAGAAAAGTAGATGTATTGCGCGCCATGCGAAAGTTTGCCCCGGAAGATATTAAGAAACTTGCTGTAAGAGGACAATACAGTAAAGGGTGGATGCAAGGAACAGAAGTGCCCGGCTACCGAGAGGAATCTGATGTTGATCCGCAGTCAAACACAGAAACATTTGTAGCGTTAAAATGCTTTGTCGATAACTGGCGCTGGCAAGGCGTACCGTTTTATATACGCACAGGTAAAAGACTTTTTCAATCTTCCTCCATTATTACCATTCAATTTCGTGATGTGCCCCATGTTGTTTTTCCAAGCGAGGCAACAGACAACTGGCAACAGAACCGCCTCATCATTAGCATTCAACCGGAGATGAGTATTCGCTTGCAGATGCAAACCAAGCGGCCAGGTTTGGATATGGTATTGAATACCGTTGATATGGTGTTCAACTACGATGGAACCTATACAGAAGAAACGCCTGAAGCGTATGAGACCTTGTTGTTGGAAACGATGATGGGAGATCAAACACTCTTCATGCGCGCCGATCAGGTAGAGGCTGCGTGGGAGGTATTGATGCCTGTACTCAATTCGTGGGAATCGAAAAAAAGTGTAAGCTTCCCCAACTATTCAGCTGATTCGTGGGGACCTGAAACAGCAGAAGCGTTGATTGCACAAGATGGATTTCATTGGTTCAACTTGCCCATAAAGGATAAAAAGAAATAACGATGGCAATCCATATTTTTAAAACAGTAGATGCACTGATAATAAAACTGGCAGAAGACATTGTGGCCAGTGCTCAGCAGGCAATCGCTTCACGTGAAGAATTTAATATTGTTTTATCTGGAGGAAGCTCACCCGAAGCCTTGTATAAAATACTCGCATCACCCACGTACACAAATCAAGTTGATTGGAATAAAATAAACTTTTTTTTTGGCGATGAGCGCAATGCTCCCGCTGAAGATCCGCAGAATAATGCGCACATGGTAAGAGAAGCATTATTCCATCCGCGTAACATTTCTGCTGCCAGGATTTTTGCTGTAGACACATCCCTCCCCCCCGAGCAGGCAGCTAAGAATTATACCAAAAGAATTAGTGAACATTTTAAAGGAAAGAAAATAGTTTTTGATTTGATTCTTTTAGGTTTGGGCGATGACGCGCATACCGCTTCACTCTTTCCACACACAACCGTATTAGCGGATACATTCGTTTCTATACAATCTGTCTTTGTAGAAAAACACAATACATTCCGCATCACCATGACAGCTCCTATGATCAACCAAGCCAGAGATATTGCCGTTCTTGTTTATGGCCAGGGAAAAGCAGAAGCCGTGCATCACGTGTTAGAGGATGAAGTTAATACTGAAAAATATCCTGCTCAACTTATACAGCCTGTAAATGGAAATCTCCAATGGTATGTAGATGAAGCAGCCGCATCTGGATTGAGGAAATAGCGCATACTATTATCTACATTGAAAAATCATTGGAGCATTTGCAATAAAATGATATTTCTCCGAAAGTTTATACTGGAATATAATTATTAATCTTAATGTCTGTCGCTTTCAACTCATGAAGCAGGTTGTACAAACCAAAGAATGTTCTATTGACATAAATGAAATGACGTGAACCTCTGTTGCCATTCATGTTTCGTAGTTGTGTATTCTTAGCATATCGCTCGCCCATTTCCCTGAGCTGTTCAAAGAATTTCAAATCAGAAAAATCAAACGTGGAATTTTGAAAAGGTTTTGTGAACAATGAAAAGAGCTCCAGAAACATATCCGTAAAAAAAGCTATCTCACTATCCGTGTCTTCCTTCCTTAGTATTTCTAATTCAAAAAGTTTTTCCTTGAATAATTTTCTATCGTTTAAAATGGCTTCTTTACCCAAATGAAAATAAGGAACATAAAAAGAATTAGGTATTGATTTAATACATCCAAAATCAAGAACAATCAGCTTACCGTTTTCGGAGACTAAAAAATTTCCGGGATGTGGGTCAGCATGAAACTTTTTGAGAGAATGAATCTGATACATGTAGAAATCCCATAGCGCTTGCCCGATGTCATTCGCTTTATTTACATCAACATTCTGCGAAGCAAACTCCGACAAGTGTTTTCCATCCATCCAATCCATTGTGATAATACGCTCACACGAAAGTTCAGGGTAGTAATGTGGGAAGATAAGATTGTCGATAGACTGACATGCTTCTGCCAACTCGATGCTTTGAATAATTTCTAATGGATAATTAGTTTCATCCAAAAGTTTTTCCTCTACTTCTTTAAAATACTGATCAGAATCCTTGCCCTGCAAGTTGAACATTTTAATGGCAATGGGTTTGATCAAGGCAAGGTCACTGCTAATACTCTCTGAAACGCCAGGGTATTGAATTTTAACGGCAAGTTTTTTACTATCCTTAGTTGCTACATGCACCTGACCGATACTGGCAGCATTGATAGACTTTGCATTGAATGAATCAAAAATCTCATGAGGTGCAGCGCCAAAATATTTCTTGAAGGTCTTTACCACAAGCGCCGGTGACAACGGAGGAACGGAGAACTGAGACAGTGAGAATTTATCCGTATAGGCCTTCGGTAAAATATTTTTCTCCATGCTCAACATCTGGGCAACCTTGAGCGCACTGCCCTTCAGTGTTTTGAGCCCATTGTAAATATCATCTGCATTGGCGGCATTTAATTTCTCACGCGCATCCCCTTCATCACCAGACCATTTATCTCCGTAATATTTTAAATAGTTGACACCGACTTTGGCACCTGTTTGTAAAATTTTGGAAGCACGCTGAATTTTTGATGTCGGAATTTGATCGATCGTTTCCATTACCTGGTTCCTACCCTCTCTTTAAAAAGAAATTTTCCCAAATCAAATACACTCGTTAAGGTAGAGGTATCTAAAAGTGCAAAAGTAGCTGTAATAGATTTTTCAATAAGGACGTCCGTCTTCTCAAAACCTGCTGATCCATCGTCTAACCAAAAGTTAATCGTGAGAAGGAGTTGAAGCCACGCTCCCTCCTTAATACTTTTTTCCTTGAATCTCTCAAGTCGCATCTCCTTCAAATCCATTGTTTCAATGCCGATCGCGTCAATGTAATCATGAAAGGCTGTGCGCAATTCCGTCAGGGATGAAAGTGCTTTAAGTTTATTTTTTTCTTTCCGCAAGGCATATACCACGTAACTTCTGTTTGCTTTCAGCACCTCAAAGAACGTGAAGTAAAAACTGAGCAGTTTGTTTTTTGCGTCATATCCCACATAGTCCTTATCTTTTTGAAGGAGCAAAGTGGTGTTATCAAAAAAAGCTTTGAAAATTCGTTTTTCAATGGCTTCAAACGAGCCGAAGAGTTGATAGATTTCTGATTCTGCTATATCCAATTGTTTAGCGAAGCTGAACATATTCTTTGGGGGTGAATCATGCTCCAATACAAATTCCATGTAGGCATGAATGATGTCGGATGCTGCTGTGACTTTTGTTACTTTCGTAGTTTTCTTTTTGGCCATAAACACCAAACAAAAATCCAATAGAAATGTTCAGGGTTCTTTTAATATATTTATACCTTACTGGCTAAGTTTTACGATAAAAAAAATTTAGCCATATAACATTCCGCACAACAAAAGCGCCCACAAACTGTTCATACAGTAGAAGAAGATAAGAAAAACATGAAGAAGAAAACATACGCAATTCTCAATACAGTTGTTATCCTGGTTGTTATTTTTTGGAATTATTGGAGCAACACAGGTGGCATCACTGGCAAAACCATAGGTGAGTTGAGTGATCAATACGCTAATTTGTTTACACCTGCCGGATATGCATTTTCGATTTGGGGACTCATCTTTATTGGGCTCATTGTATTAGGTGTCACACAGATACGATGGGCTTTTAGGGGATCTGAACATAGTGATACCATCCTTCAAATAGGGCCGTGGCTCACCCTTGCCAATATTGGAAACGGTGCCTGGATTTGGTTTTGGCTAAATGAACAGACGGGAATCAGTGTGCTGGTCATGGTGATCATTTTATTTTCGCTGTTACAAATCGTAGTATGTCTATCCATGGAGAAATGGGACGCGCCGCGTGTGGTAATCGCTACCGTGTGGTGGCCTATTTCAATTTATAGCGGCTGGATTGCCGTTGCCACCATTGCCAATATTTCAGCGCTACTAGCCAAGATGCAATGGGTAGCGATATTCACTGAAGTTCAATGGACCATTATTATGGTGAGTGTGGCTGGAGTGTTAAATCTTTATTTGATTTATACACGCAACATGAGGGAGTTTGCCTCCGTCGGGCTATGGGCCATTGTTGCCATTGCCGTGCGGCACTGGGGAGAAATTCCTTCCATACAATGGGCGTGTGTTGTTTGGGCAGTCTTGCTCGGAGTGGCCATCATGATACATGGGTATAAAAACCGAGGAACAAATCCATTTATCCGAGCAAGTCAAGACTAGATTATTATAAGGGAAGAGATTATTAAGATAAATGTTTCTCCGGCCAAGTATTGCTTCTTCCTATTTGGCAATGAAGTCTCTAAACTGTTTTTGGAAACTCCAACTTATATCTTTCTGCCGCAACCTTCAATCCAGGAACAATACTTTTATAAAGCTTCACTCCTATCTGCTTTTGTTCGGCACGCAATTGAAAAGCTCTGCTTCCTGGCAAACGCACCGGCCGGTCTTCATGTATAGGTCGCGATGATTTGCAAGCATCAACCAATACCTGATTTTGTTTTTGAAAGGCTGCCTTCCCTCCGAATGCTTCCGGATCAATCACCTGAAGAAACACAGACGCTCCCCATGTGTCTGGGTCATCGGCCCTTCCATAGCCTGCCAATCCACACGTGAGGGCTTCCACTAAAAGGCCGAGTGCAAAACCTTTGTAGCCTGCATCCATTCCACCAAGGGGCAAAATAGTAGCAGGCGGTTCTTCCATAAATGTGTTCGTATCATCTGTTGCTTCGCCCTTGTTGTTCAACAACCATTTATATTCAAGCTTCTTTCCTTCCGCATGCGTGCGCTGCACCATTCCGTTAGATGTTAGTGACATGCTTACATCAAATAGTATCGGTTCCCCTTCCGTTGGGATGCCTCCTGCAATTGGGTTTGGCGTGTATACTGGATCAATACCACCGAATGGTGCAATAGTTTTTGTTCGCGGATCAGCCGTAGAAAGCAACATCATCAAGCCTCGCTGCGTGGCCCGTTCAGGATAGGCAGCGAGACAAGCAATGTGGTGACTTTTACGAATGGCTATGGTAACAATAGGATGCTCACGCACGCGCTCAAACGCCACGTCCATTGCTTTGTGAACTAGCCACGGGCCAGGTAAATAATCTCCATCCCAAGTGATAGCCGAACCTTTGTCGCTAATCACAATCGGCTCTCCGGAAGATTTCATTTTACCTTCTTCTACTTCCTTTACGTACGGTGCCAATAATTGAAGGCCATGCGTACTATGCCCCATGAGGTCCGCCTCAACCAAGGTGGAAGCAACAACCCGAGCACGATCTTCGGGAAGCCCGGCGTGCGCAAGGAGTTTAGTTCCAAAATCAATTAAGGCCTGAAATGAATATCGTTCTTCGTTCATATTCTATACGTATGCAGTGTGAAAAAAATCTATCCTCCCTACTCCATTTTAAAATTATAAATTCCACCACCTTGTTTTAAAATCATGGTTTTGTCAGCAGGATTAAACTCCATAACAATTCCAGCTTTATCAAACTTGAATTTATTCTGCTCTGAGGGCTCAAGGGCGAATGAAGGTTGGCCCGTTGCTTGTGCCATTAATGTTTTATCATTTTTAGAAATGGTTAGTTTCAATGGAATGTCTTTGCTCGCATACACTCCTAAATATTTATCTAAACTTTCGCTTGTTACTTCAATCGAAGTGAAGGTTGGTATTTCATAATGCTTATTATAAGCAGCACTAAGTAGTGCGATTGATATTTGGTTGTTATCGAAGTTTGATCCGTTTGACGTCAGCGCCATTGAAACATTCTCATCAGCAAAATGATACATCACCGAAGAAAAGCCATCAATCCCACCATTATGTCCATAACCCTGTTTGTCGTAGAACGGAACCTTAAATAGCCCAAGCCCACAATTATCTTTCATAACCTTCATACGTTCAACATTTTCGGTCGAAATTAATTTTCCGCTAAACAAGGCGTTCGCAAATTTCACCAAGTCACTTGGCGTAGAAACTATTGCGCCTGCCCCTAACGGGATAGACATATCAGTTTCGCTCTCCTTAATCCACTTACCGGAATATTTATAAGAGTTGCATTCGTTATCCGCTAAATTAATTTTTTTCCCCACATAGGTATTCTTCAAATCCAGCGGCTTTACTATTTTCTCATTCAAAATCTGACCGTAGTCCTTTTTATAAACTTTTTCTAAAATGAAAGTAAGAAGTACAAAATTTGAATTGCTGTATTCAAACTTGCTTCCAGGTGTGAAGTCACTTCCTCCCTTTTCAATTATTTCCATAAGCTCGTTTTGAGATTTCTTCTGTGTATTCCATTGGAGGTAATCTTCGCGAGCGGTCATATTGTGTATTCCACTTCTATGGGAAAGTAGGTGCGTGATGGTGATGGACTTACTGTTCTCTATGGCAGGAAAATATTTATCGATCGTTTCCGTCAGGTCAAGTTTATTTTCCTCGACCGCCTTGAGAAACAATACTGCGGTAAATGTTTTTGTAATCGAACCAATTCTATACTTTGTATTTTCTTTCGCCTTGGTTTTAGTTTCGATATCGGCATAGCCAATGGATTTTGTGTAAATCAGTTTTCCATTTTTCGACAAAGCAACGCTTCCCATAAACTTATCGCTAGCCTCCAATGCCTGGAAGTAGCTGTCTAATTTTGTTTTGTCGAAATCTTGAGAAAACCCCTGAATGGTTGATATCAGGAGAAGTACGAAGAGTAGGTTTTTGATCATTGGAATGGAAGTTAAAATGAAGGTGAATTATTAAAATAGCAATCAAATGTTGGGTAATGCAAATGGGTGTGTTTATTGTAATTGTCGCCCTTGTTGCTATGTGGGCGTTGAGATTTATCAACCAACTAGCCCTTGCTTTAACACCGACACGCTTGAACTAGATTTGGGTTGCGTGGTTTTTGCCTACGCGCTGTTCAAAAATTACATTTACTCCAAAGCAAAGGCCACATACGTATCGCCCGACTTGCTTCGTACCTTTCCACCACCACAGGCGATGACGATATATTGCTTTCCCTTCACGCTGTAAGTCGCGGGTGTTGCATAACCTGCCGCGGGCAATACAGTCTCCCAACAAATATTTCCAGTGCGTGTATCAATCGCCTTGAATTTTTTATCGGGTGTAGCAGCGATAAACAAAAGTCCCGAAGCAGTTACAAGTGGTCCTCCGTAATTATCGGTGCCGGTAGGGGTTATTCCTTTGTTGATTAGTTCTTGATACTCACCCAACGGAACTTGCCATACGCGCTCACCTGATTGAAGATCAATAGCCGTTAACGTACCCCATGGTGGTGTGTTCACCGGATAGCCGTTGATATACCATCGATTATAACCGGTATGGATATAAGGAGATGTTGTCAATACAGACGGTGTAAATTCCCTAGTGGCATCTTCATCTTTGTTAGTCAGAAAATCGATGATGGATTTTCGCTCATGCGTAGACAACTGTGTAAACGCCGGCATCATGCCAATGCCTTTTGCTATAATGTTATCAATTTTTACATCCGTATGACGCTTGTTGACGTCTGTAAGTTTGGGATAAGCGCCGCTGTGGTCACCTTTACGATCAGCACCATGGCATGAAGAACAATGTACCTGATACAATTTCTCTCCCACAGATTCACCTTTATTCACAGGTGTTTTTATGAGGGATGTGTAAACGGGTATCTCACTGGCCGGAACGTACAATATGCCATGTTCATCAACAGCGGCTCCACCCCATTGTGCACCACCCGATGTACCTGGAAAAATAATGGTTCGCTGTGTACTAATCGGAATGTAGGGATCTCCCGTTTTACTGATACGCACTTCGGCCAGAATGCTATCGCGATTAGCAACAAATTGATTCACGTCAGCCGCTATAAAATGTTGTCGGGTAAAAGGCAATGGTTTTGTGGGGAACGGTTGTGTTGGATAAGCGCTCTCACCCGGAATGTCGGAAGGCGGCACGCTTCGTTCTTCAATGGGAAACAACGGTTCGCCGGTTTCACGATTGAATACAAACACAAATCCTGTTTTCGTAACTTGTGCAATGGCCTTTATAACTTTTCCATCTTTATGGATTGAAAATAAATTTGGCGTTGTAGGTGGATCACGATCCCAAATGTCGTGATGCACCAATTGGTAATGCCAGATGCGTTCTCCTGTCCGTGCATTCAATGCAAGAAGCGTATTGGCAAATAGGTTTGCGCCATGACGATTGCCTCCATAAAAATCAAATGCCGCAGAACCCGTTGGCGCATACACAACTCCCGCCTCCCGATCGATGGCTAATCCCGCCCACGCATTGGCACCACCAACGTTTAAGTAACCATCTTCCGGCCATGTTTCATATCCATACTCACCGGGTTTAGGAATGGTGTGAAACGTCCAAACAAGGGTACCCGTTTTTGCATTGAACGCACGAATATCGCCCGGCAACGCAGTTGGACCTTCTGACACACGCGTACCCATGATGATGAGATTTTCAAAAATAACCCCAGGGGTATTGGACAATACGTAATCATCGGCACCGGGTCGCGATATACCATCTCGCAGACTAATTTTTCCGTCTGCGCCAAAAGACTTTATCGGTTCGCCAGTCTTTGCATTCAGCGCATAGAGCCAGTGTCCAAAGGCGAAGAAAATCCGCTCATCATTCTGATCACGCCAATAGGTTACGCCCCTGCTGGTAATCTTAAAAGTTTCGTCCTGAAAATTTGTCTTCCATCGTTCGCTGCCCGTTTCAGCATTGATTGCAAAGGCCTGTGAACCGGCGGACACGCCATACAGAACCCCGTCAACGATGATCGGATTGCATTGCATTTGTGTTTGATTGGAAATCGTATCAACTCCTCCTGATGCGTATTCCCAAACTTTTACAAGGTGCTTTACATTCGTTAAATCAACCTGCGTTAACGTTGTGTAATGGTTCCGATCTGGCCCTCCATGATATTCAGGCCAGTCAATCGAAATAAATTTTGAATCCTCGCGACAACTGACAAATCCTATATTTACAAGGCCGAGTAAAATACCAAGAACGAAATATCTTTTGACGTTTAATCGTGCCATAGTTTTAACCGATAATCCTTTACGAAATGAGGGCTCTTAATTCTCCTTTAAAGCTACCCGTATTAATTTTTCAAAACAAAATTTAAAATCTTAACGGATGTTTTACACACCCAACAAACACGAGAAGTGGAATTTTATAGCTTAATCAAATTTTCTCCTTCAACGAGTTTAATCATTTTCCCTTCCCATTTGAATATTCCTTTCAGAGATTTGGGCAAAATAATTTTCCCCGAAACTAAATTTCCATTCTTAATTATTTCAATATCTACAATACCCATATAATGTGGGAATGAAGCAGAGATTGAAGTTTTATCACCAAAATTTGGTTCAATTTTAATTTCTCTAAACTTAGATTTTAATGGCGATATGCCGGCAACAATTTTTAGAAAATGATAGTTAGGGCTCGAACCCCATGCATGACACTCGCTTCTACTTTTAGCTCCAGATTCTGGCCATGTAGATACATTAAGCTTCATCACTTCTTTCCAAGCATCCAGTTCATTTAAGTATTCATCACCTAATCCGCTTTTTTCTAGCGCTTCAAACACATAAAATTGCCAATATAAGGTGGCAACAATCATGTCTTGCTTCGCCAAAACCTTCTTCATTACCTCTTTGGCTTCTTCTCCTTTTATCACATCTGTTAAAATTGCCAGACAGTTGGTATGTTGAGAGAATAATGTATCAGAAGTGGGAACATCTGAGAATAAGCCTTTGGATTCATTCCAGTATATTTCCTTTAATGATGCACTGAGTTTTTTAATTTTCTGAGAATATATTTTTGTAAAATATTCTGAGCCTAATTCTTTTTCCAACGCCACAGCCCATTTTAACGCTAATAAATAATGTAAATCTACCACAGCAGAATAACCTTTTTCGTCAATAGGCGCTTGCCCCGCAGCAAATGACCAATCTACAAATTGGTGATAGTCTAATTTTTTCAATGTACCATCAGCACGCTCGTGATCCATAAAGTACTGAAGCAGAAGCCTCATAATAGGAAGTTTACTCTTGATGTATTCGGGTTCGTTATAAATCATGAGATAGTCATGCAGCATTCCTATCCAGTAGATTGAAAAGTTAGGTATGTAATAAAGGCTATTCGTAGGATAGCGAGCGGATAAGAATCCCTCGTCATTTACCGACCATGAAAATTGTTCGATGGCATTTTTTCCAAGTGAAGGATCGCCATAGTTGTAATAGCTCACAAGCATCGCCACACGGGCATCGCCTTCAAATTGACTTTCTTCATAATACGGACAATCCATAAAGTGCTCATGAGAACAAGCAAGCATAGTTCTGTCTCCTATTTCTATTATTTTAGCTACTAGCGAAGAGTCTTTTTCAGATCCATTGTTTACACTAAAAGAAGATTTTTTCTTGAAAGGATATGTGGAAGAAATGGCTGATAAATTAGTAATAATCAACGGCTCTTCTTCTGTTTCAATGGATACATCCAAGTACCTATATGCTCGCCACCATAATGGGGAATAAATTCTATCAACTCCTCCATCAAGTATAAATTGGTCATTTACCCCGACAAAGGTTTTACCTTCTATTTCGTTTCTGTCTCCCTTATTTTTCATTTTTGGATCGCCAATATAAGGAGCTTCGACATAGGTAAATTTCACTTTGGCATCTTTACCTTTACTCACTTTAAATACTGGGTAAGCAGTTGTTTCAAAACCTCTATCCAATACAAATCTGCATTGGGTATTTTTGGGAATAATAATTGAATCCTTATTGGATAAAAAGCCATCAGGAATTGTGATGTTTTCAAGAAGTCTTATAGCCTGAAATTTTTCTGAAGTCCTAGTTTCCTGAGGTAAATGTCTAGGGGTTAATTTCCACCTACTTGCCCATTTGCACGATTTGGCAAAAGCAGTTTCTATCTCAAAAGCATTTGCCCAATTTGAATCATCAAATTCAACCTTTTGCCAATCCCAAATGTATTTCCTTCCATCAATTTTTTCTTTGGAGCCTCCACCATAGTAGCCATTTACCTGACTTTTATCTACCCTACTTGGCGTATAAGCAGGATTGTGAATTGCTTTCCAACTTGAATCTGTATTCAAAAAGTCAAACTTTTTATTGTCAGCAGCAAGTAAAAATCCTGTTTGTACCGTTAGTTGCGCATCAGGCGGATGCGAGCCATAATTCAAAACAACAGACGAGATTATATTTTTACCTTCCTTTAAGTAGGGTGCTATATCCGTAGATTCATAAAACCAATGTCTTAAATCTCCTCGTAATGGACCAAGGGTAGCAAGGTTTCCATTTACGAATAATTGGTATCGGTTATCACCTGAAGTATGAACCACTAAAGAATCTGGCTTAATATCAAGCTCAAAAGTTTTTCTAAAGTGATGGACAGCGTACTCTTTGGCGGGAGCCTCATTAGGCATTATCCATTTTGCTGGCCAAACATCTTGTAAGTTTACCTTTTGAGAAAAAACAACGAAATGTAAACAAGTAAAAATGGTAGTGAGTATAATCTTAATCAATATGATGTAAAGTTAATTTCGCTTAAAATAAATTTCGGAATTTCATTTGTCCCGTGTGACTGATAAATGTTGGAAATGATTTGTATTTCTTGAGGCAATCATCTAATTTATATTGAGAAGGTAAGGTTTTATTTTGACCTAATGAATGTATAAAATATAAAGGCAGATGCGGCTCAAAGTTCGTGTGAGGTGTACTGTGAATATAAAACTAGCACCACAGAAAGTCGATAGCAAAATTATTTTACAATCAATTCAACTATTTTTCTTCCACCACCTTTACCTCAGAATTAACCAGAACTTGATTGAGTCGGGACAAGGAAGGTCTAAATCAGTACTTGAGAAAATTGATTCCTCAATCCACCCTTCCAGGTTTTTAGTAACTTCTATTTTACATGAGATTACTAAAAATATTGATATGAAAAATAATATGTACTTCATTATTCTAATCCAATGGCTATCAACAATAGAATATACGAAACAAATATTCGCCTCTCCCAAACCTAGAGTTAGATAACCCAACTTTACTGCGTTTATCTATCTTTTAGTATTCAAGCAACAACAAAAACAGTCAAACTCCTCGGCCCATGCGCACCTACAACAAGCGACTGCTCAATATCAGCAGTCTTGGATGGGCCGGCAATGAAAACACCAAAACCCACATCATTCATATTGATCTTCTGATAGGCCTGGTGCATG
>JBBRKB010000065.1:0-13212 GCA_038218385.1 Cytophagales bacterium
CGCTCATACATTCAATATCCCACATGTATATGATTCCGTTGAATCGCTATTAAAGAATGAAAAACTCGACTTTATTGACATCATCACCGATGTTGATACACATGCTACTTTTACAGCTATGGCTGCCAAAAAAGGTGTGGCCGTAATTTGCCAAAAACCCATGGCTCCCAAACTGCCAACTGCAAAAAAAATGGTTGAGGTCTGTAAGGCCAACAAAGTCCCTTTCTTCATTCATGAAAATTTTCGTTGGCAAGCGCCCATACGAAAAATGAAAGAACTTTTGGATAGCAATGTGATCGGTAAAGTATTCAAATCACGTGTCACTTTTTGTTCTGGCTTTCCGGTATTTGATAATCAACCCTTCCTTGCAGAATTGGATGAGTTTATCCTCACAGACATTGGTTCCCATGTGTTGGATATCTGTCGCTTCTTATTTGGTGAAGTCAAAACATTGCAATGCCATACAACAACTGTGAATTCAAAAATAAAAGGTGAAGATGTGGCAAACGTATTCATGAAAATGAAAAACGGAATGACGTGCTATGCAGAAATGTCGTACGCATCCGTTCCAGAATTTGAATCGTTTCCACAAACCCTCATACTTGTGGAAGGAGAACATGGCTCTATTCAGCTGACACGTGATTACGAATTGCGTATCACAACCCGTAAGGAAACCACTTCCGTCATTGCCAAACCAAAAATGTATGCGTGGGCCGACCCAGCCTATGCATTGGTTCATTCCAGCATTGTGGATTGCAATCGTGACATCCTAAATGCTCTGCAGAAAAAATCAAAAGCAGAAACAACAGGACGAGACAATCTTGAAACGGTAAAACTTGTGCATGCATCATATGCTTCATCGAGAAAAAATAAAATCATCAACCTCAAAGATTTTTAATGACGCCACGCCTGAAACTCGAAAATATTTCAAAATCATTTCCTGGTGTAAAAGCGTTGGATAATATCACCCTTGAATTACAAAAAGGTGAAGTGCATGCCCTGTGTGGTGAAAACGGAGCTGGTAAAAGTACCCTTATGAACATACTCAGCGGAAACATCCAAGCTGATGAAGGGACAATGGTTTTGGATGGTGAAACGGTTTCATTCAGCAATCCACAGGAAGCATTCAACAAAGGTATCTCCATTGTTCATCAACATCTGAGCCTATGTGACAACCTTAGTGTTGCTGAAAATATTTTTACCAATCAACATCCGGTCAATGCGTTTGGATTGATCAACTATCATCAACTTTACAAACAAACGTCCTCCATTCTTGCCGAGCTAAAAATAAAACTTCATCCCACAACGTTAATCTCTTCTCTTTCACCTGCACAAAAACAAATGGTGGAAATAGCCAAGGCACTAGTAAAAAAACCGCAGGTACTGATTCTTGATGAACCCACAGCATCCCTTACGGATTCTGAAATAAAAATTCTTTTCGAAATAATCGATGCACTCAGGAAACAAAATGTGTCCATCCTTTACATCTCCCATCGCCTCGCAGAAATTTTTCAACTAGCCGATCGTGTTTCAGTTTTGAAAGATGGAAAATATCAAGGAACATTTACGCAGAATGAAATCACAAAAGAACAGCTTATCAAACGGATGGTAGGTCGTGATCTTTCCGTCCACTCCCCTTCACCACATATAAATGGAGAGGTATTGCTCGAAGTAGTAAACCTCTCCGGAAAAAAATTCACCGATATTAATTTCAAATTATACAAGGGCGAAATTGTTGGACTTGCCGGGCTGGTGGGTGCAGGACGGACTGAAATCGCGCGCGTGCTGTTTGGGGTTGATGAAAAAATTGCCGGAACAATAACATTAAATGAGAAACCGGTAGCGTTTCAACATCCCGCAGATGCTATCGCACACGGTATTGCCTACATTCCAGAGGACAGAAAACTACTCGGCCTGTTTCTTGAAATGTCGATTCAAGAAAATATTGTTGCTGCTGAGAGTAACCGGTCTGATCGATGGTTGATAGACCAATTGAATTTCAAAACGCTGGCAGAGGAGGGTATAACAAAACTAAATGTTAAGGCTGCGGGTATTAATCAAAAAGTAATTCAACTAAGTGGTGGCAACCAACAGAAAGTATTGTTAGCAAAGTGGCTTTGTACCAAACCCCAAGTCTTAATCGTTGATGAGCCTACACATGGTGTTGACGTGGGCGCTAAGCAGGAAATTTATTCCATCCTTAAAAACCTTGCAGCAGAAGGCATTGGCATCATTATGATATCAAGCGAACTCCCAGAACTATTAGGACTGTGTAATCGCATATTGGTAATACGTGAAGGCTCGGTATCCGGTGAAGTATCATCGGATCTGGCAACAGAAGAAAACATATTGGCTCTGGCTACCACTGACTAAAAAATCATGCTAACAAAAATACTCCGGGAACGAATTTACTCACTTACAGTATTGCTCATACTAGTCAGCGCGGCGGCTACCGTTATTTATCCCGACACGTTTCCAACCTTTGACAACTTTCGTCAGATTTTACTAAACCTTTCGATAGACACCATTGTGGCCGTAGGTATGATGATACTTTTGATATCCGGAGTATTTGATTTATCTGTTGGATCTGTTGTAGCATTTGCAGGATGTCTCACTGCATATTTGCTTCATTTTTTCCAACTACCTGTTGGGCTTGCCATTACTATCGGCCTGTTAGCATCTCTTTTCATTGGTTGGATAAACGGATACCTGATTGCATACAAAGACATCAACCCGATGATTCAAACACTTGCTATGATGGGCATTGTAAGAGGGATGGCGTTGCTCGTAAGCGGCGCGGGGATACAAAATCTTCCCTACTGGTTTAACGCCATCGGTCAATCCAAATTATTGGGCATTCAAATGCCTGTTTGGTATATGTTGCTTACGGTTGGAGTGTTTACCTTTTTAAGCCACAAAACAATTTTCTTCAGACGTTACTACTACATCGGCGGTAATGAAAAAGCTGCTGACTTGTCCGGTATCCGTGTAAAGAGAATGAAAATGCTTGCATTTATTTTTTCAGCCGGCCTGGCAGGTGGTGCTGGTATTCTCCTCTCATCGCGCTTAGGTGCAGCGTTACCCACAATGGGTCGTGGTCTTGAACTTCGTGTAATCACGGCCGTGATATTAGGTGGCGCCAGTTTAAGTGGCGGCATCGGAAAAATCCCGGGAGCATTGCTGGGTGCTTTGTTTATGGGATTGATAGCAAACATCATGGTGATTGCCCGTATATCGGGTTACTGGCAAGAAATTATTCTGGGTATTATTTTAATCGCCACCTTGTGGACCGATAAAGAACTGCAGAAGAAATACGTATCTACTTTATAAGTTTAATTATGCGACTTGAATTATGCTTTATAATATTAGTCTTGGCTTCTTGTGAGCTTCCCTCCAGGCAGTCTTCAAAGCAGGAAAATACTTTTACAGCAGCCGACTCGGTAACGCTAATAGTAAATGAGGAATATGTGATGGTGACAACCGCCGTAACGATGCCAATGTATGTCAATCATGATCAGGCGGCGTTTTTAAGGTGGGGAGAAAAAATGGGCGTGAAAGTTTCGATACTTGGCCCTGCGGAATGGGATGTACCGGCACAGATCAACATAATAGAACAAGTGATTGGCACCAAACCAACCGGGCTTTTAATTAACGGCACCGATCCAGCAATTGCACAAGTCATCAACAAAGCCGTTGCCGCTGGCATCCCTACGGTTGTGTATGATTCGGATATACCGAATTGCAATCGGCATTCATTTCTGGGCACGGATTGGTATGAGATCGGAAAAATGCAAGGTGAGGAAATGGTGAAACTCCTTAACGGAAAAGGAAAAGTCGCCTATATGGGCATACTTGGCTTGACTAATATGGAGACCGGATTTCAAGGCATGTTAGATGTCTTTAAAAAATATCCTGGCATTGAAGTGATCGGAAAATATGACGATAAAGCAAATGTAGAGGAAGCAGCGAAAATTACTTCAGATGTTATCGCTGCCGTTCCTGACATTGCAGGCTTCTGTGGATTCGATTCCAATTCGGGACCCGGGATTGCACTGGGGGTAAAAGAATCTGGGAAGGTGGGCAAAATAAAAATTACAACGGTAGATTGGGAACCCGAACATTTAGCATTGGTGAAAGATGGAACCATTCAATTACTGGCCGGACAAAAACGCGAGCTTTTCACGTGGTATGGCGCACAATTCCTCTACGACATGGTGCACCGAACAAATATACTTTCTGGTAATGATAGAATGGCCGGTATTACCAACATCCCCTACTCGAGCAATACAGGCTTATTAAAAATCACTAAGGATAATGTGGATCTGTTTATAAACAAATAAACAATTTACATTTCGCTTTCATTTCACTACACGCAAGAGTTATGTCAAACCCATCTTCTGAAAGCTGGACCATTCAATGTGCAATATCAAAATGGATTTCTTAGATACATTAAACATGGCGATTCGCAAATTATTCGCATGATCTATTTTGCTCTGCGTGATGAAAATTGGGTACCTATCAATCCTTTGTTGAGAATGAAAAAATAGAACTTGGTGAAGATTCTTTTAACATACAGTATGATTGCTTCCATCGAAAAAATGATCTGGATGTTTTTCATTGATCGATTGATTCCCAATCAATCTTAAATTTAGGTCTAGTTATTTCATCATAAATAAATCTTGCAAGTAAACCAGCCTGCTCGTTGGTGGGCCGCTTTCTTCCGACTAACTTTTTATCGGCTGACCATTCCCGCGCCTGAGTATTTGGTGAAGAAATGAAACTCTTTGATCGAGTATTTTTTCCGTGTTCACATTGCTAGTTAAACCCAACCGTAAATGCGGCATGAAGAAAATGCAATCAATTTTCATTTAAACACCTGTTTAATGTCCTCTGTTACAATTCCTTTTTTGCCAATATCAGGTGTCAGGTTAATCTTTTTTAGAATAAGTTTATTGCCATTTGAAACATTCAATGCATTTCCCTTATCGGTGTTGAATGTCACATTATCCAACTTCAAGACGCTAAAATTTTCTAGCGTGAAAAAACCGGCCGAATTAAGATCCATGCCCTCCCTTCGAATGTCTCCAAGTTCGCCGTGGCTTTGGACGAAACTGCAATTACGTAAGGTCATGTTTAAATTACGCGCTGTATCGCCTATAACGGTAAATGCATTTTTTACATCCGTAGCGTGTACGTTGTCAAATGTTATGGTGGACAAAGGCATGCCCGTTTGCCACAAGCCATTCACATAGTTATAGCGATAGAAATTATCTACATGGTCGATGGTGACATTTCGTATCACCCAGTTGCTACTGGTAAGTGTTGGGTGCTCATCTTTAGGTGAGAAATAAACAAAGGCCGAAATGGTATTATTCCTATTTTGTTCGATATGCCTGTACTCGCCAGGGCCCCATATTTTGCAGTCTTCGATTAAAACATTCTTGCCGCCTACCCTAAAACCGTTACACGAGGTATTGACCTTACAATTTTTGATGACCATGTTTTCATTGTCGTTGCCGGCGAAGCAATCATCCCCTGTCCGAAAGTCGCAATTGATGGCGGAAATATCCTTACAAAAGCGTGTGTGCAAACCATCATGGCCTCCTCGAATTTTAACACCCTCTACCTTAATGTTTTCACAATGCCGACAGTTAATTGCCCAGTTTGCACTCCGGATGATGGTGATACCATTAATGAAAATGTTCGTGCAATTCTTTAAACGTATGGCATGTGGACCACGGAAGCCTTCTTCACCCTTAGGGTTAGTGCAGTCCACGCCGTCGATCGTGCCCTCCCCCATAATTTGAATGTTTGTAATACTGTCTCCGTAAATAAATCCGTCACTATGCCTGCCATTTCCGTAGTCGAGGAAGTTGTCACTACCTTGCAGCAAAGCGCCTTCATCCAACTGCAGAGTGATGTTGCTTTTCAATTTAACTGCGCCTGAAATGAATTTCCCTTTCGGGAAATGCACGGTACCGCCACCGGCACCTGCACACGAATCAATGGCGTGTTGAATTTGATCGGTGATCAATGTCCCTTGATCCGGTTGCAATGTTATAATAAGATGTGATGATGCCATCGCGGTTGCCCTCCGGTTATGTGGAGCTATTGCCGAAGCCTGTGCACAAGAAAGCTCAATTAACGAAAAGACAAGGGAACGAATGAACAGTTTTTTAAAATGCATGGTAATGAAAAATTAAGGACTTCGTTATAATCAAGCTACTGTGTACTATCTCCGCGCATTGTCTATCGCGAAAAACTTCGGAACCTTTCTCGGCGTCCTATTCAACTGCACATAAGGCTAAAGACTTACACTTAACAGAAATTCTGGCTCAGTTTCAGCTGCCCGCATAAATAATGCAACCTAGTCCGATGACAAAAAATAAGAACATGAACGCAAGTAATGTATTTGTTCCTTTGGGTGCGCTCTTAAATTCTTTCCATATAAAGACACCCCAGAACGCAGCGACCAATGTTGCGCCTTGGCCGAGGCCATACGAAATAGCAGGCCCTGCCTTACCGGCGGCAATCAGGTTCAATGAATTTCCCAATCCCCAAATCAATCCACCGAGCACGCCGACAAGGTGAGTTGAAAAATTTCCGCGGAAATATTGTGCGTAGTTGACGGGCGTACCGGCAAAAGGCTTTCGCATGAGCAGTGTATTGAAAACAAAATTCGATAGCAATATTCCAACAGAGAAAATAAA
This sequence comes from Cytophagales bacterium, assembly GCA_038218385.1. Taxonomy (GTDB): domain Bacteria; phylum Bacteroidota; class Bacteroidia; order Cytophagales; family Cyclobacteriaceae; genus JBBRKB01. The sequence continues at coordinate 6,711 of JBBRKB010000065.1, forward strand.
GACTGCCGTGTAGGGCGTCATCTTCCCGACAGCAGGGTTTACAAAGTTTTCAAGATCCATTGATGCTGCTATGAACCGATAGAAGAACGACATGAGCAAGCCTGCAGCAAGCGAGAGCACAATGCCTTTGGTAGAGACTCCTTTAGTTTCCGACGTTGACTTTTTGTAAGCAATGCCATTCAAAACAATAGCAAGCGCGATGAAGGCAACGCCCACGAACAAAAACTCAGGAGACCCTTTTTGAGCTGCATAATAATTTACCATCACACCGATCACCAGCGCAAGCCCAATGCCTATCGGAAATGCCACCGCCATACCTGCGATAGCAATGGCAGCGGACAGTAGAATGTTGGCGGCATTAAAAATGATACCGCCAATAAGTGCACTCATAATGTTCGATGTGTCTGCTTGCTGAAGGTCGTTGACAAAACTTCTTCCTTCACTGCCCATGCTTCCCAACGTGAACGCTGACACAACAGAGAAGAGTACGATGCCGATGACATAATCCCAATAGAACAATTCAAAGCGCCACGTTTGGCTTGCAAGCTTCTGCGTGTTTGCCCACGAGCCCCAGCACAACATCGTGATGAAACAAAGCAACACTGCTATGCCATAATTTTCTACTATTACCATTGCTTCGAATTTAAGTTGATTGCCACGCGCGTCTATTTGAAATTACTAAGTTCAATATTTTCTAATCTATCAATCAGCACATCGTAGTGCCCAAGTGTTTGGCCTGCATCAGCAAAAGGCACCATGCGATATACTTTCGCTTTGCCATCCTGCTTTCCTTTTACTAGATAGAATTGAACACCAATCCATCCAGCTGGCAGATGATCACGTGTATCCAACATATCATCAACGGCGAGTACCTGTGGGCCGCGTTGAACCACTACTTTGTCCGAGCCTTTGTTCTGGTCTTTTAACTCAACCACATCCATACTCATCGCTAATGATATGGTTTCGCCTTCCTTCCAAATCCGTTTTATGGAAAGTAGCTTTCCTTTTTCCCCTTTATATGTTTGGCCCGCAACAGTAGCTATAAACTGTGAGCACCACTCGGGAACCCGTAGCAGTATTACGCTTTCCTTCTTAATGGCTGCAACGCCTTTAACTTCAAGGGATACATCTCCCTTTTCAGGAAAACTTGTTTTTATATTAATATCGATCGGGAACTGTTTTTTTCCTTGTGACATAGTGATGGGATAATGGCCATTCACATATTGCCAAACAACAATTTCATTGTCGTGAAGCGTGCCGGCAATGAAGTGTGGTATCAACGAAACACCTCTCGGAATGCTGGATGCACAGCAACTCACATCAGGCAAGATGCCATGGTTCACCTCAGCAAAACGCTTTCTTCCATCAAGTGGAAGGAAGTAACAAACCGTTCCGTTTTGTGGCGACTGCGCTGCGAGCAAACTGTTGTAGGTAATGCGTTCAAGTTCGGCTGCATATTTTTGATCGCCAGTCAAACGCAACAGGTGAATGTTCATTTGCTCCCATGTTACGGTCACACATCCTTCACCTGCTGCTTCGTATTTATCACCATGCACTTCACCATCGGGGCGCAAATCAAAATCATCTTGAAAGTGCTCGCCCCAACTTGAAGTACCAGTAACATAATGGCGATAGGTCATAATGTCTTGCCATGCATTTTTGCACGCTGTAAAATACTTCTCTTCACCCGTCATGCGATACAAGTCAAGCAACCCAACCAGGTTTGATAACATTTCATATGCTTTTCCATTGGCTGTTTTATAGACATTGCCATGCTTCAATAGAGATGTTAAAATAGCTGGTCCGTTTGGTTCATCCCAGGTCTTTACGATGTATTCGCAAAAACTTAAATATCGTTTGTCGCCCGTGTAGCGATACAACATGACCATGGGTTCCAACACAGAAGTTGCTGCCATGCCCACATGCCATCCGGCTTTGATAATATCTTTGTCGCCTTCCTGAAAAGTTTTGATCAACAAATCGCCAATCTTTTTTGAACTGGTAAGTGCCGGTGTGTTGCCTGTGGCTCGGTAATACGTAAGCAAGCCGATCAAATTATATTTATGGCTCCATACATCCCAGTCGGTCCACCGGTCTTTGGCAAGGTATGTCCCTAAATAACCATCCTTTTCTTGAGTGGAAATAAGAACGCGGGTTACCGAATCAATCTTTTGCTTCAACCGTGGGTCGCCAGTGTATTCCCACGCATACGTGGCTGCATGTAAGTACTTGCCGACATGTTCACCTACCCATGATTGTTTTCCTGGACGGTGAATATAAGGTTCGAGAATAGAGGCAAGGTCTAACGTGAGCAATCGCTTTTCTATGTTGATGCGCATGCGTTCACCTACATATCCATTTAATGTAGCATTCTTAATATCATAATCGGCGGAAACAAAAACATCTGGCACCTTGTCGGGCACAACAGCATGCGGCGGCTGGGCAGAAAGGGCAAATGAAAAAATCAGCAAACAACTAAAAATAAAAACACGCATACTTCCTATCATAATTTTTCTACAGTTTCATAATTTCTGGGTATCTCTAAAAACTGTTTTTATATTGGCCTCCCCGCTAAATGGCGGGGCTGGCTATCCCTTCCCTTCTCCGATGGGAGAAGGATTTCGGAGGTTTTTAGAGATGCCCTTCTATTTACCTTCATTCAATAACAAAAACATTTCAGCGGCGTGCCACGTGTGCGGCGGACTTAATTTTTCTGAAACGTAAACTTCATCTACCCGCTTCATACCAGGATAAGTAGCATCGCTTGCTTTTCCTTCCCACGAAAGTGGATATAGGATATTTTCTGTTACCATGCCTTTTTGCTCTCCATAGAAATGGTCTTCAGCCCATACTAAATAAGGATAGTTCTCGCTGCTGCCTGCATCGAAATGAGCACCATCTACATGCGCGTCTTTATAATCCCACCAGAAGAGTGACGAATAACTGTCATACATTTTCGGAATGTTAAACGTGTCTGCCATGTGCAGTGACTTCAGGCCATATTTTATCCACTTGGTTTGAAACACCGGATGCTTTGAGTAGTCAGTTGGCCCCTCTAGGTAGGTTATGCCCTTATCCTGTTTAATGAATTGTATCGTAGAATCCTGAATTGTCTTTACAACCGGATGTGTTTTATCACTCACCAATGAAACCAGAAAGAGTACTTCGCCGGGATTGTCCGCTTCGCTCATGCCGTGATTATTGAGATCGAATGGATCGCGGATGTTCATGACCCAATCTTTTATCAAGTGCAAATTGCCGGTAGCTTTCAACACCATACCCATCAAGGCAGCATCGCGATACCAAGGCTTTTCATACACAAAAAAATTCGGGACCGGCTTTCCGTTGATCACGTTGATGAGTATCTCATGGTGCAATACTTTCAGCACCTCGCTATACTTGTTGGTTTTAAAATCAGGTAAGTGAAGTGTGCTTAGTGAAAGCGGCGTTACTTTTTTCCCTTCTTTTAGAAAGGCACCTTTTTCATTTTCATACAGATACACTTCCTTTCCTGAATTGGTAAGTATATAAACATAATACTCAGAGGGGACAATCAGTTCCTTTTTTACTTTCCATTGATATAAGGTGTCTCCAGTGACGGCGTTGAGCAAGTTCCCGCTTTTATAAATCATCTTTGTACGGTCGCCCATTCCAAACAAGTAAAACGGAATGCTGGGCATGGTGCGATGGCTCACATGTTCTGTGCGCAAGTTCTCCAGTTGCGTTGAGTACGTTGCCAATTTCTTTTCTAACGAAGCTACGTTCTGCTGAGCTTGTAAATGTGTTACAAGGCAAATGGTTAGTATGGCAAAAAAGCTTTTTCTCATTTATACTATTTTACATCATTGACTTTTCTTTTTTCTCAGTGCTGATCAAAAATTTCAACTTAAATCGTTTGATAAAGTAGATAAAATGGTGAGAGCCCATCTTCATCTATCAGCATTTTCCTGTGCGATAAATGAATCGACCTCACTGCGATAGGGAATGGATGATTGCGCACCCAGTTTTGTTACTGAAATAGCGGAGGCTCTACAAGCAAATTTCGCTGCCTCAAAAATATCTTTCCCTTCTGAAAGCGCTATCACTAAAGCACCATTGAATACATCGCCCGCCGCTGTGGTATCTACCGCCTCCACTGGTGTTGCCTGCACATGCTTAAATGTACCATCATGCAGAATGGCTGCGCCTTTGTTTCCCAGTGTTATGATCACTGTTTCCACACCGCGACTTTTTATTTTCTTGGCCGCCTTCTCTACACTTGCCATGTCGCTCACGTTTACGCCGGTGAGCATTTCAGCTTCCGTTTCATTAGGCGTAATGATATTAATATGGCTTAACAAATCATCGGAAAGATCGCAGACCGGCGCTGGGTTCAGCACCACCTTTACATTATTTTTAAATGCCATCGCTGCCACATAAGCAACAGTCTCAACAGGAATTTCCAACTGCATCAACACTGTAGTCGCTTGTTTAATGGCTTCCTCTGCCGGCTTTAGATCGGCCGGGCTTAAGGTGGCATTCGCGCCAGACGCTACGGCTATGCAATTTTCCGCTTTACTATCTACGGTGATAAGCGCCACACCAGAGGCATGCTTATTATCGGAAACAAGGTAGTCGGTATTGATCCCTTCTTCTTCAAACATCTGGATAGACTGTTTTCCAAAGATGTCATTCCCTGTTTTACAAATAAACGTTACAGCTCCACCAAGACGAGCTGCTGCCACCGCCTGATTCGCACCCTTACCACCCGGGTTCATAAAAAAAGAACCGCCGAGTATGGTTTCCCCCGCGGCCGGTAAGTGTTCTACTTTCACCACCATGTCGGTGTTGGAGCTGCCAACGATGGCGATTTTTGGTTTCCTGTTCTCGTGACCTATCATCTTGCCCGTAAAAATAATCGTTTTGCGTTTCGCCATAGTACCTAAAAATTATGAAAACAATAATCCTAAAAACGATTCCACCTGATAATTTAATGACCCAAAACTATTTACTATAAGATAAAATTGCATTTTGCCATCGTTAAAGATAGCGTTAAGATATGTCCAAAACCAGTACGTTGATTTTGCTGATAAACTCCCTTTCCAAAGGCGAGAAACGCTTTTTCAAATTATACGCAGGCCTCCAGCAAGGGGCAAAGGATTATCTCCATCTCTTTGAGGTAATAGAAAACAATAGGTCGCAAGAGCAAATAAAAAACGCTTTCGCCATGGAGAAACCCAAAACATCTTTTGAAGCCACCAGCAAATATTTATACAAGGTGCTCACCGATTGCTTGCTTCAACTGCGAACTGACCAAGGGAAATCGAACAGCTTGCTTATTAATTTAATGAAGGCCAATATTCTTTTTGAAAAATCAATTTACAATGAAGGGTTCAAGCAACTGCGAAAAGTGCAAGCGGATGCCAAAGATTATGAGCAACACTTGGTGCAATTGTGGGCAGCCAAGCTGGAACTCTATTACTTGAGCAACCTCAACTTCACCGACATCACTGAAGCCGAGTTGGTGCAAAAACAAATGAAGATTGATGAGTTGTTACGTTATGCAAAAAACGTACATCAACATGCATCCCTTTATGAACTACTGCGGCATCGGCTTTTATACAAAGGTGGCGCACGTACTACACAACAAAAAGCTGAACTCAATGATCTGGTAGTAAGCGAGCTTAACCTTGCTTCACACCCATCATCCAAAACCTTTGAAGTACATAAAACACATTTACTTTTTCAGTCGCACTATTTCATCAGCATCAATGACTACCGTTCGGCACTCCATACTTTTTATGAACTCAACCAGTTGTTTGAAGACAATGAGTTTCTATGGATAGACTCGCCCATCGATTACCTTACCACTATGGAGGGCATCCTCGACAGCCTCCATACCATTGGGCAATATGATGAAATGCACTTATTCTTGAATAAGCTCACCCGCCTGCAAAGCCAATCCATCTATTTTGAAATAATGGTGGAACGTGTGACCTTTATTTATAGCATCATCGGTATGTTAGATCGAGGTAACTACCATGACGCTATCGAATTAAAGAAACACTTTGAACCTTCTCTGTTTAAAAAAATAAAATTTCTTGACCTCAGCAAACAAGCCGAGGTGTATCTGTACACATCGCTGATCTACGTTGTAGCAGGAAACTTCTCCAAAGCCCATCACTTCTTAAACTTAATCCTTTTGGAAAGTAAACTCTATTCTACATTTCCTGTTTACAGAACCGTTCGGCTGATCCACATGCTGGTTCATTTTGAACTCAACAACCACGACTACATCGAATATGAAACGCGGTCCATTAAACGCGGGCTTGCCGGGGATAAAGGCAGCGGCTATCGATTGGAAAAAATAATATTCACCTTTATCAATCAAGCGGCCGCGTTGAACGGAAGCGATATGAAATTGGCGTTATGGAAAAAGCTGGAGAAAGCCTTTAGGTCGGTTGATGACGACAAATTTGAATTGCAGCTTTTAAAAATTTTTGATTTCAAAAGCTGGATAGAA
>JBBRKB010000066.1:0-13206 GCA_038218385.1 Cytophagales bacterium
ATCTGCATCTGCTCCGACAGACTTAAGGTATTTAATGATGCCTGCTGATGACACCACTTCTGAAATAAAATATGAGGAATTGATGGATCAGCTTGAAAAGCTTTACAAACGCTACATCATTAAGTATGGCGAAGATTTGAGGAGTATAGGAGTTGTTTAGTTTTAGTGATCATGAAAGCCAACCCAATGGATTATATCCAAAAACTGAAAGCCTATGTGAGTAGGTTTCGTGTGGGTATGTTAGGTACGGTAGAAGACGGAATGAACATTACATTCCGTCCTATGTCACATGTTAATATCGATGATGTTGGCAACATTTGGTTTTTTATTTCAACCCGGTCAGATCAGGCTAAGAATATCGAGAACAATCCTGAGATTCATTTATTCTATATAAAGGAATCTGATAATATATACTTAAGCATACGTGCCATTGCCCATTTAAACCATGACAAAAATAGGATACGTGAGATTTACAATCCTTTTGTTAAAGCATGGTTTCCAAAAGGTATTAGGGATCCATCGCTAGCCTTGCTAATGGTTCAGCCATATGAGGCTGAGTATTGGACAAATACAGAAGGTCGGTTGACCTCATCACAAATTTTACTTCCTTCTTCTTCGGTTGGAAGACAAGCGCAAAACCGCGAAGTATTTTAATGAATTGTCATGTGATTTTATTAATAACCCACTAGTAATATTTCTTATTTTAAAAAAACAGAAATCATGAAGGCATCAAAGAATACAACCAAATCTCCTGCTTCCCGGAAGCGTGTCACTGCGAAGTCTTCCAAGGAATCTTTGGAGGATATCTTAAAAGATCTTGTAAAAGATATATACTGGGCTGAGAAACATTTAGCAAAAGCACTCCCTAAAATGGCGAAGGCTGCTAATGATGAAAATTTGCGAGAAGTCTTTACATCCCATTTGGAGGAAACCGAAAACCAAATAACACGGCTTGAGAAATGTTTTGAGTTGATGGATATGAAGGCAGTAGCAAAAAAATGCGAAGCAATGGAAGGACTTCTCAAGGAAGGAAGCGAAGTTATTCAAGAGCATGATAAAGGACCCGCTCGCGATGTTGCTCTAATTGCTGCCGCTCAAAAAGTTGAGCATTATGAAATGTCAGCATATGGCTCTTTACGAAGTATGGCCAATGTTTTGGGCAAGAACCAATGTGCACAACTTTTTGAATCAACAAAAGATGAAGAGTATGGAGCAGATATTAAATTATCTGAGCTTGCAGAAAAAATAAATCAACAGGCTGCCGAAGTGGAAATGGAAGGAGTTTAACAGTAAACTCCATTTTGCACATCTACCTTACTAGCCACCTAAAATCAGGTGGCTTTTTTTGTGGTAAGGTCTTCCGCCTGAATGTGATAATGGGGAATGGTTTCTACAGATCATCCTTCAAATATCTTTATTCTACTCTGCTATGTATTGGCAAGGTTTTCTCATTACATATTTACAATCAAAAAAAAAATTATGGAAGCTGAAAATGATGCCACCCAACAAATGAAAACATTATCAGAATGTTTGAACAAAGCGATTCAAGATGGTTATGTTGAAAACTTTAAGGTAGAAGATGGCCGACTGCTAACTGAAAATGGAAAAACATTTTATGACCATAAGGATGTTACCATTCCGAACTTTTATCGTTTTGAGGGATATTCAAACCCTGATGACAATTCTATTCTTTACTTACTGGAAACTATTGATGGTAAGATGGGAACGTTAATTGATTCTTATGGTGTGGATGCAGACGCATCACTCTCCAATTTTCTTCGTGAGGTTCAGGACATTCAAAAAAAGGATCATTCAAAGAAATAAGAAGAAATAATAAGAAATAATAAGTAATGAAATATTTGACCGCACTGAAGATGTTAAGCCATATTCCAATAACGAAAATAGAAAGCCAAAATCCATTTTTAACATTTCATCAAATGTGCTTTGGTTATTTGTATAATGATTGGGTATTGGTGTTATCAGGTATTTTTATATTATCGTTGCTACTGCTACGCAATGTTGAAAGTTCGGTTAATAAGATAATTCGAACGATTTACCTGTCATTGGCAAGTTATTTTGAGTATGTCCGCACATTCAAAATTAATAAACCGCTTGTAATCGAAAATTAAATTGGGGTGAGTTTCTGAGTTTCTGCTTCCACTGATTTGGAAGCTCGGGTGAGGTTTGAGTTGGCTAATTGGTTAAATAAAGAGCTGCCCAAAGTGGCAACTTTTGCAAAAGAAAAGGAACAACAGCAAACCGAGGTTTATAAAATGTGTTTTGAATTGTTCCGTAAACACAAAGACACAATTTCTGCTGTTACATTCTGGAATATTTCAGATCGGCATAGCTGGTTAGACAACTTTCCGGTCAGGAGGTCATAAAGTTCTAGACAGGACGAGATTGATGATAGGTATCCTCATTGTTTTATAACCCCGAGGGTGCCAATCTTTACAACAAGGAAGGTTTGCCAGCTTCACCCTTTAGAACAGATACTTTTGATATAACTCATAAATAGATGGGATATGAATTTTTTAATTCCACGCTGCTGCAAGGATTAAGCCGGTCTTCAATTTAATTCTTTAAAAGCTTCAATACTTTTTCTACATTCAGATCGGAATTAAACTGATATTCATGAGTAACCGGTCTTTTGTTTTTCTTATTTCTCTCGTAGCTGCCATGGGTGGCTTTCTTTTTGGCTTTGACACAGCAGTGATTTCAGGTGCCGAACAAACCATTCAAAAATTATGGGGGCTTAGTGATTTCTACCACGGATTGGCAGTGGCCATTGCATTGTATGGAACTGTTATTGGTGCTTTGTTTGGGGGCATTCCTTGTGATCGCCTCGGCAGGAAGTGGACACTGCTGCTGGTTGGTATATTTTATTTGGTCTCAGCACTTGGTTCCGCGTTAGCTCCCGAAGTCTATTCATTTATGTTCTTCCGATTTCTAGGGGGTCTGGGTGTAGGCGCCTCTTCCATTGCAGCACCGCTTTATATTTCTGAAATAGCACCAGCAAAGTCGCGTGGCAAACTGGTAGCGTTGTTTCAGTTTAATATAGTGTTTGGAATACTCATCGCGTATGTGTCCAACTATTTTATTGGAGGTGAAGGCGTGAACGATTGGCGGTGGATGCTCGGCATTGAGGCGTTCCCAGCGTTGCTGTTTACGTTTCTGGTTCCCTTTATTCCAAGAAGTCCACGGTGGTTGCTCGTGAAGAAAGGTGACGAGAAGGAAGCTCGGGCAATCCTGAATCGTGTGGATCCGGAAAATGTGGATGAGGCCATTCGATCGATACAAGAAGATCACGCCCGACTAACGAAAGCAAAAAGCACCGGACTGTTCTCAAAAAAATTCAGAACACCGATCATGCTTGCTGTCACCATCGCGTTTTTTAATCAGGTGTCGGGCATCAACGCTATCATCTATTATGCCCCACGCATTTTTGAATCAAGTGGACTAGGAACAAGCACGGCATTTATTTCAACCATGGGTATTGGTTTGATCAACCTTGTGTTTACCATGATCGGCATTACACTGATTGATAAAACGGGAAGGAAAAACCTAATGATTGTTGGATCGTTTGGTTTGATTCTCTGTCTTGGATTGATCGCTCATGCATTTCTTGTGCAATCATTCAGCGGAATTACTTATTTCTTTTTCTTCTACATTGGTTTTTTCGCCTTGTCACAAGGAACCGTCATTTGGGTTTTTATTTCAGAAATATTTCCAAACGAAGTACGTGCATCAGGCCAGTCACTGGGCAGTTTTACCCATTGGATATTGGCCGCTGTAATTGCCAACGCATTTCCATTCTTTGCCTCTGAGTTTGGCGAGGGAATCATATTTGCATTCTTTACAGGCATGATGATTCTTCAATTAGTTTTTGTGTGGAAGGTAATGCCCGAGACAAAAGGCAAATCCCTTGAAGAGATAGGCCATGAATACATGGATAAATAATAATTAGAAAATATGGCTTTGCACGAATGGTGTTCGTTATTTGCTTGTATTCTACAATAAAATGAATTCAGGGGCGCTACCGAATGATGTGTCCGATTGACAGAAAAGATTACAATTCCCAAAAATTTAATCATGGATATTTTCTCAAAAATTTTCAAGTCTGATAAGGAAGGTATCAGACGAAGTCATGTGAAGAACTTAATTTCTGTTGCGCTAGCAGATGGAAACTTGTCTACAGAGGAATGGAACCTCATGGTTTATCTGGCTGAGAAGTTTGATATGAGTGAGTCTCAAATATTGGAGATACGGGATAATCCGGATTCTGTGAGTTTCGTTGCTCCTAAAACGTATGAAGAAAGTGCTTTGCAAATTGAAGACCTGGTTATGGTTATGGCCGTTGATCGTGAAATAAACCCAACAGAGGTAGATCTTATTAAGAAGATAGCCTTAAAGCTTAACATTCTGCCTCAAATGGTAGATGATCTTATTTCCCGCATTCAGGGACAGTAGTTAAAATAATGAATATGTCCCTACTGATCTGTTTTACACCATGAACAGGTCTACCTATACTTAATTGATCTATTATTTTCTTCGGATTAGGTTTCAATCTATAATGCGGTAGCATATCAACTGACAATCTGTATCGTAATTGATTTCTCAATGAGACAATGTGTCCTTTAGATGAAGCAATAATTCACCCTGATGAAAAAAAATGGAGTTGTCACGAAAGATCGGCAATCCTAGTCATGTAAGGTTCTGCCGCTTTCGTGAACAATAAAATAATAGCATTCTCGAAAACGTTGATCACAGATGTGAAAATGATGATCAAATTTGTTTTGCGTGTTGTTGATATGAACGCACTGAAAAGAAAAATTGTTAAATAGTTTATTTCACTCCGCTACCTTACATTTTTATCTTGATAACAAGTTTTTTGTTCGTTGACAAGCGTAGCGGCAAAATAAAACGAGTCACCCTTCAAATAGTGCTTTCATCGGAATTGGTAAGTACTTCGGATTACATTGTTCTATCCTTGCGGTATGAATAGGTGATGTTGCTATTTATCCATATCGGTTGAGCGGAATTTTTATCAGCCTTCCATTCGATAGGAAATTTTTCATCATCATTATTTTTTTATTTAGCCCAGTTCAAAAAATTTTATGCTGTGTTTCGCACTCTTTCAACTAGAGAGAGGAGGCAGAATATTGTTTCAAGAAATTGAGCGTAGTCTATTTTTAAACCTTGAAAATTTTAACAACATGAAATGAACATAGGGAGCGCTATACCCAGCGGTATAATAATCAATATGCGAATTCCATGTTTCCACTAAAAAACAATTAAAACATGAAACGAATACTTATTTTCCTTTTAGCAGCAATGCCTGCTCTTGTGTTTGGACAGATGAAAAGAGAAGTGCTCCAATACAACAACATTCAATACCTGAAATATACGCCAACCACGATGGCTGTGAAGGGTGCCATACTCTTTTTGCACGGACTCGGTGAGCGCGGCACAAATATCTCGCTGATTGAAAATCTGGAGATACCAAAACAGTTAAAGAATGGATTAGAGGTTCCTTATATTGTTGTAGCCCCGCAATTGCCTTCGAGCTTTGGCGGATGGTATGGCAACATAACCTATCCCATGATTTCAATGATGCAGACGTATGGCCTCGATATTCACCTTACAGGTCTATCATTAGGTGGGATGGCGGTGCCTACGCTTGTTTCTGAAAAGCCAGGCGTTTTTAAAACGGCAGCAACGGTCTGTGGTTTTGTTGATGGATCTGTTAAAACCAAAATTTTCCAGGAGATGAAAAAATTACCTACCATCCATTACTATGATGCAAACGACAAAACCATAAGCTATGGATACTTGAGCATTAAAGATATGGTCGATGTATTAAAGCCGCAGGGAGCGGATATCAATCTCGTCCTTCTTACCGGATCACCAAATGCTCATTCTATTTGGGGTCAGGCATACGCCACTAATCAGTATTGGCAGTGGCTTGCCTCAAAAACAGGTGGAGCGGCTACACCTCCACCAGTTGCATCCGAAACACCTATTGATAGGCAATATCGTGTAGGCAATGATATGTACATCCAAAGTGGTGGCCTCACCTTTAAAGTTCCACTCACACCGAATCCATAAGTGGCTCTTGCGCTACAAAAATCAACTTAATTTTTTGTGCTTAGATATAGTCCCTTAAAATTAATTCCTGAACTAATGATACTGAATAAAAATAGATATAGTTTTTTAATGCTATGCTTCATCTTTTGGATGATGGAAAGCAGTGTGATCCTGGCTCAATCCGATACACCTCTCATGAGCAAAACGAAAACGTCGTTTAAGGTGGTGGCCTTTTTGCCCTCATGGTCTATTTCAGAAGATGTTATTCCTTTTAATAGCCTCACCCATCTTCAATATGCCAGCATTAGACCCACAAGTAACGGTGGGGTTACTATGATTGAAAATCCACAGAGACTAGAGGAAGTAGTTTCTAAGGCGCATGCAAATGATGTTAAGGTGGGTATAGCAGTTGGAGGGTGGAGTAATTTAAAGAATGAAGATTTTCAAGAGATGGCTTCTGAACCGCGATACAGACAGAACTTTATCAGCAATGTTCTTTTGTTACTAGAAAAATATCACTTGGATGGTGTTGATGTTAATTGGCAATATCCTTCCACCGATGTCGATCAGACCAACTACACAGAGCTTCTGAATGAACTCAGCCGTGCGCTCCATCTAAAAGCAAAATATTTAAGTGCCACTGTGGCTGCATCAGGTGAAGAGGCCGATAAAATACAAAATCAAGTATTCAGTGTTGTTGATTTTTTTAATCTTCAAGCGTATGATGCGGCTGCAGGTCAGGATTACTCCTCCTACGCTATCGCGTTATCCGGAATAAATTATTGGGTCAACAGAGGTTTACCATCATCGAAAATTGTTTTGGGAATTCCATTTCATGCACAGCCTACCTGGAAGTCGTACAAGACGCTGGTCAGTGAAGGAGCGAATGCCAATACAGATGCACACAAAGGCAATTTTTATAACGGTTTGTATACTGTTAAACAAAAAACACAGCTGGCTCTTGACCGAAATATGGGGGGCATTATGATTTCCGACATCACACAGGATGCAACGGGTAAAAATTCCCTGATGCAGGCAATCCATCAGTCTATCCCCAGACAGCATGACTTACAGAATTCAATTCCTTTTACAGGAACCCGCCACAACATCCCCGGTGTAATTGAAGCGGAACAATATGATATTGGTGAAGAAGGTATCGCCTATCATGATGCGTTGCCTGAGAATGCAGGCGGAGCGTTTCGTACAGATGCTGTTGATATAGAAATAAATGCTTCTGATGTGAATGATTATAAGGTAGCGGGTATACAGGCAGGAGAATGGCTCGTATATTCTGTGAATGTAACAACTTCAGGTTCGCTGAATCTGGATGTGCAAGTAGCCTCAGCTGTGGGAAACAAATCATTCCACATTGAAATGAATGGTGTCGATATTTCAGGAAAGATAGTAGTGCCCAACACAGGTGGTTGGGGAGAATGGCAAACGGTAGCGGTTGCTACAACCAACCTTAGCCCCGGCAAGAAGAAGATGCGTGTAGTTATGGACGATGGTGATTTTAATTTGAATCGAATAACTTTTTCTCGTCTCTCAACTACCGAAGCTATAGCGGAGGACGATCAAGAAGTTAATGTCGAGATCGAGGCAGTTGATGGTGTGACAGTACATCCCAATCCGGGGGTTAGTGGCAGGCCTCAATATGTAACCGTTACATTTAATTCATCAGACCATAGCGATGTGAATGTTCTGCTAAGTGATATCAATGGATATGTTTTGCAAAATGAAACCCATAGCGTTGATGCAGAAAATAAGGTTATTCTCTCATTGCCCAATTTGCCGAATGGGGTTTATGTGCTGAAGATCAAAAGCGATGGGAGAAGCTGGTCTAAAAGATACTTTGTGAAGTAGTAATGAAGCAAGTTTGAATTGTGTACCTCGTCAGATATAAGTGGTGAGGTACATTTGCTCACCATTGATTGGTATTAACGTTTGGTTATAAGATAGTCGTATTTCTTTTTCAAGGATGCAATTTGCATCCGGCTTCTTTATCCATGTATAGGTATGCGTTCGTATGTTTTCTCAACATACTGGCGGGTATCTCCATCGAGATGGGATCTTCAATAGTTTGTTTCAATATTTCTGATTTAGAAATTCCGTTGGCAACCAGTATCACACACTTTGCTTCAAGCATGTTTTGAATGCCCATGGTTATTCCTTTTTCAAGTTGTGTTTCATGTGGAAAATATTTGCGGCTCACCTGAAGCGTGATCTTGTCAAGGGCGATCACATGAGTGTGAAAGTTTTCGTCAGTTCCGGGTTCGTTAAACCCAATGTGTCCGTTCATGCCGATGCCTACTAACATGAGGTCTATTCCACCTAATGCCTGAAGCGTTTCATTCATACGTGAACATTGTTTCTCGATAGGATTTTCCAAGGCATTGAAAAGATGAATGTTAGTATCCTTTATTTGCAAAGGAGTAAACAGATGTTCATGCAAAAAATAATCGCAGCTTCCCGGGTTTGAAGGTTCTACATTTACCCATTCATCAAGACCCACAAAATGTACTGAAGAAAAATCAACTCCTTTTTGTTTTACTTCATCTACCAGATAGTGATACGTTAGCACAGGACTGTGTCCCGTAGCCAGGCACAGCACAGCATTTGATTTATAGGTTACTACGTTAATGATATGATCAGCTGTATGCTTTGCTGCCAGTTCAGGTGTGTCGAATATTTTTACTTCCATATATCAGTTTGAAAATGATTGGACTATTTTTTTATCTGTAACCAGAGATAAATGGGATTGATAGAAATAATTGGTATTCAGTTAGTGAATGGCAATTTACTCTTTAAATATTAATAACGCTGAACTGCGTATTCATCATATGAATGCCTTAAATTTGAATTAACTAAAACAAATTAGAATGAAAGTACTATTTATACTACTATGTGCTGCCTCTGCAGGAATGCTTGCAGTAGATCGGTATTGGGTATATGTTGAAACCGGACGGCCACCAGCGAAGCGTAGTGAGAATGGTGCCGCGGTGTTAGCAGATAAGATATATGTAGTGGGAGGGCGTGGTGAAAAACCTGTTGATGTGTACGATCCGGTAAACAATCGCTGGGATACTGTGCAGCGACCGCCAATGGAGATGCATCATTTTCAAGCCATGAGTTATAAAGATGAGATGTACATCGCCGGAGCTTTCACGGGGCCTTATCCGCATGAGAAACCTATTGAGAATATGTATGTTTTTAATCCGGAAAGTGGATGGCGAAAGGATGTGCTTATTCCTGAAGATAGAAGAAGGGGAGCCGCTGGTTTTATAGAACACAAAAATAAATTTTACCTCGTGTGTGGAATTGTGGATGGCCACTATGACGGAAATGTAAAATGGTTTGATGAGTATAACCCAAAAACTAAAACATGGAAGCAACTTCCTGATGCGCCTCATGCGCGCGATCATTTTCAGGCAGCTGTTGTTGATAATAAATTGTATGTGATGGGTGGGCGCACCAGTTCGGCAAAGACTAATCAGGTTTTTCAGTTGGTGGTACCTGAAGTAGATGTATATGATTTTAAAACAGGCACCTGGTCAACGTTGCCTACCGAACTAAATCTTCCAACATTACGCGCTGGATGCACTTCTGTCGTGTTGGATAAATCAATAGTTGTGATCGGTGGAGAAAGTCCACAGGTACGGGCACACTCACAATGTGAATCGTTCAATACCAAAACCCAACAATGGACATCACTTGATACCTTAAACACCGGACGTCATGGGACTCAAGCAGTAATTGTAAAAGATAAAGTTTACATAGCGGCAGGGTCAGCCAACCGGGGCGGTGGTCCGGAGCAGGATTCGATGGAATGTTTTAAGGAGAAGTAGCACATTTGACCAACTAAAAGATTAGATAAGGATGATCATTGACGTTCATACGCATATTAATAATTACCACGAAGAAAAAGTTGTTTCGCTAGATGATTGCCTTAATCTTCTTACCGATTCAATGTTGGAAAATAATGTCGATTATTCATTGGTATTAACATCTTATAAGGTCAACAAAAACAGACCCAGTACAAAGCAAGTAGTGGAGGCCATTGAAGGACGGAACAATCTGGGTGTGGTGTCGGGCATTAGTTATCTCCACTATGATTATCGTGACATAATAGAGATTAGTGGGTACCTGGAAAGTGGTCTCATAAAAGGATTGAAATTTTATCCCGGTTACGAACCTTTCTATCCCAGTGACAGCAGGATGAAAGTGCTATACGAAATGGCCATAGCGAATGACGTGCCCGTTATGTTTCATTCAGGAGACACCTATTCTCCATCTGGAAAAATAAAGTATTCACATCCCATACACATTGATGACCTGGCGGTTGATTACCCTGATTTAAAAATAGTGATATGTCATATAGGCAACCCCTGGATTAAAGACTGTATGGAAGTAGTGTATAAAAACAATAACGTGTATGCAGATATTTCTGGATTAGTGCTGGGAGATTTTTCGGATAAGTTTGAGCGCTATATGAAACAAGAGATTGAAGAAATGATAACCTACGCAGGTGATCCTAAATATTTATTATACGGCACGGATTGGCCACTGTGTAACATGAAATCGTATTTAAAGTTTATGAATCAATTAGAACTTTCGGACGATAAAAAAGAATTGATTCTTTGGAAGAATGCAGCGCAGTTGTTTAAACTTGATGTTGAGAAGTTTGGTTAAAATATAAATTGCTTCTGAAACATATGCCCCTGATGAGACTGCCCTACGGTTCAAGCATAGAATTGTAAGCATACATTGTTTTTCGAATGGAAATGGTCGTCTTAGTAGGTTAATGGCAGACATCATCATTGAAAAAATTTATCGTCAAAATGTGTTCACATGGGACGCTGGTAATTTGGTAGAATCGGGTGCTGCAAGAGTAAAATACTTGCATGCGATTAGGGAAGCTGATGAAGGTCGATTTGAAAAACTCTTAAAATTTTATCGATCATAAATCAAAGCCATCGCTTCGGAGGTTGAATATTTCCTACCAAAATTTGTGTACGGAATGCTTAAAGTCCAGGCTTCGGTGGGTGGACAGCAGCACCCCATGCGTGCACACCCTTCGCATTTACCTTTCGCTTAAAAAGTTTTCCATTGGACAGTGCATAGATTTCATTAAGGTCTTTGCCACCAAAAGAAATTTCCTGTGCAACCTTCCCTTCAGGATATTCCATGATAATGTTTACGCGACCTAGCTGATCTGTTATCTGAATACCCATTTTGGTGATGGTGTATAAACTACCGTCAGCATCCTCGATCATTCCGGAAACTCCTGCGGTCATTTCACCATAGGGAATGTGATAATGCATATAGGCCTGCACATAGTCAAGCGATCCATTTTCATTTATCTTATACGAATATCCAAACACATCATTTGCGCTGCCGACATATAAAAATGTTTGTTCGGTGTACAACGCAAGTGCAGAAGGTGATTGGATATCTGAATAGTAGTTTGTCTTTTTTGTATTGAAAGCATAAAACCCGATCCGGTCGTTGTCAGGTTCGGTAAAGTAAATCCCTTTTTGTGTCACAAGAAGATCAGTAGCATATACTTTATCAATCATGGTTTCAACTTTGCCATCAGTGCCCATGCGTACAATCTTATGAAGGTGCGAATCGATACAATAAAGTTTTTTATCAGCACCAAATGACATCCTGGAAATTTTGGAGTTATATTTTGCATAGACAGAAGGCTTGTTCCCTTCATTTGTTTTGAACACTGTCCCCTCATCTGAATTATAAAAAAATAATTCACCCATTTCATTTGTTGTGATGCAAGAGATATGATGGTCTTTCAACACCACTTCATTCCAATCTTCACCCGGTTTAAGGATCTTTAGTTTATTTTCTTTAACAAAATGTTTTTCAACAGGCTTAGGGTAATCTTTCCAGAGCCAACGAAGGGCATCGGGCATAATGCTGGCTGTATGTTTTCCATTGTGGCCACCATCACCAAAGTTGTGGTTCACTTCATAGCCTGCCCACTCCAGTGCAGCAAGCATCGCCTGATTGGCTGTCCACCAATGGCCTGCGTAAATATTAAGATCGTTGCTGCCATCTTCAATAAAAACACGAAGCGGTTTGGGTTCATATTTTCTTACTAACGTTGAGAACTCTTCACCACCACGCAAACCTACATATGTTCCTATGCCGCTATACACTCTACGAAATGCATCAGGTCGTTCCCATGCAGCATTGAACGCACAGATAGCGCCAGAGCTTTGGCCAGCAAGCATACGGTCATTCGGATTTTTACTTAGGTTGTATGACTTACTTATTTCCGGAATAATTTCTTCCAGTAAAAAGCGTGCATAACGATCGCCCATTCCATCGTACTCAAAACTTCTGTTGAAACGAACATGATTGTCTGCACCAGCTTCTACCTTTCCCCAGTTGATGAAGATGCCGATCATAACCGGTATTTCTTTTTTATGAATGAGGTTGTCCATAACTATTGGAAGCTTCCATGACTCAGCACAATTGAGACCATCTTGCACTATGATGGAGCAGGTTGGTTTCGAGGCATCATATTGCTTGGGAACGTAGAGCCAGTATTCACGCGTGGTGCCGGGATAGATCGTTGAAGTCCATTGGAAGGGACCTTTTATTTCCCCGGTTGGAACACCAGCTTTTACTTTTGAATCCTCATGTATGGGAAGATCAGTTTGGCCGAATGTAAATGTTGGTATGAGAAGGGCTAGTACCAATAGTAGATTTTGGAACGTTGATTTCATGTGTTAATTTTTTTGTTCAATGACACATGGAATTCGCTGTTTACCGTTCGATTATGGTGATCTTTAAGCTCATTTCATGTGTTAAGGTTTATGTAATATATTAGGGAAATGGGAATTTATCAAGGGATGCTTTAGATATTGAAATTATCCAGAAGGATTTTATTTAGACCCTTTTAAGTATCCTATGGTAGCTGAAGGCTTAATCTCTATCTTTGAACTGCTAATATTTAGTACTATGGACATTCGCTCTGAGAAATTACATTTGATTGAGCAACTCCTTCAAATACATGACGCTAAGATTATTGAACAAATACAAGCTTTGCTAATAGATACCAGTAATCGTATAGTTGGATATAACGCCAACGGAACAGCC
>JBBRKB010000067.1:0-13141 GCA_038218385.1 Cytophagales bacterium
ATTGAGAACAATGATCGGATAACAATTATGTGTGGTTCCCATAATGAAAACATCAATCATTACCTCACGCACTTGATGGAGAAAGCAGGTATGTCACCTTCTGATTCGCGTGTATGGTTTGCCCAATTGTTTGGCATGAGCGACAACATTTCATTCAATCTAGCCAGGCAGGGATACAATGTAGCCAAGTACGTTCCGTATGGTCCGGTGAAATCAGTGATGCCCTATTTGCTTCGCAGAGCTGAAGAAAATACATCCGTTGCAGGTCAGAGCAGTCGCGAATTGATCATGATCGATAAAGAAATAAAAAGAAGAAAGGCTCTCCAGCCGCTGTAGCCAATCCCCTCTGGTTTTTTCCACCCACATTTTAGTTTATTTTTGCTCAAAATTTTGAATATGCAATTAAGCGAGCAGGAGCAAATTCGTAGAAGCGGAAAGGACGAACTGGAGAAATTGGGCATCAACCCCTATCCAGCAGAATTATTTGAAGTGAATGTTTCCGCCCAAAACATTCATGAGAATTATGAACGCACCAAAGCGGATTATAAAGATGTGAGCCTCGCTGGCAGAATCATGAGCCGCCGGATCATGGGCTCTGCAGCGTTTGCCGAGTTGCAAGACGAGACAGGGCGTATTCAAATTTACCTTCGGAGGGATGATCTTTGTCCTGATGAAGACAAAACATTATACAACACTGTATTTAAAAAATTACTTGACATTGGTGATATCATTGGGATAAGAGGATATGTTTTCACAACACAAACTGGCGAAATTTCTATCCACGTAACCAACTTTAAAGTACTCGCGAAATCATTACGACCGCTTCCGGTTGTTAAAGAGAGTGAGGATGAACAAGGCAATGTAATCAAGCATGATGCCTTTACTGATTCGGAACAGCGCTATAGAATGCGCTATGTTGATCTAGTTGTTAATCCACATGTGCGCGACACATTTGTGAAAAGAACACAATTGGTCAATTCCATGCGCACCTATTTAAATGACAAAGGCTATTTGGAAGTAGAGACTCCCATTCTTCAACCCTTGTATGGGGGCGCGGCGGCACGTCCTTTTAAGACGCACCACAATACGCTTGACATGACCTTGTATTTGCGTATAGCCAATGAACTTTATCTAAAGCGACTTATTGTTGGTGGTTTTAATGGTGTCTACGAATTTTCAAAAGACTTTCGTAATGAAGGGATGTCACGTTTCCATAACCCGGAATTCACTCAAATAGAATTATACGTTGCCTACAAAGATTATTACTGGATGATGGATCTTGTGGAAGAAATGATTGAGAAGGCGGCCTTGACACTTCATGGAAAAACGGTTGTGAAGGTTGGGGAAAATGAAATTGATTTCAAGCGTCCATGGAAACGGTACACCATGTTTGAATCAATTCAACATTTCACGGGAATAGATATTTCTGAAATGGACGAAGTTGCGCTACGAACCACCTGTAAGGAATTAAACGTTCCGATGGATGAAACCATGGGCAAAGGAAAATTGATTGATCAAATCTTTGGCGAGAAATGTGAGCCAAACCTTATTCAGCCCACCTTTATTACGGATTATCCTGTTGAGATGTCACCCTTGGCAAAGCGCCATCGCACCAAGCCTGGATTGGTTGAGCGTTTTGAAGCGATCTGTAACCGTAAAGAAATTTGCAATGCATTTTCTGAATTGAACGATCCGATCGATCAGCGTCAGCGCTTTGAAGAGCAACTTGAATTAGGAAAACGTGGCGATGAAGAAGCGATGACCTTGGATGAAGATTTCTTGCGTGCATTGGAATTCGGCATGCCGCCAACAGCAGGTTTGGGAATTGGTATTGACAGACTGGCGATGATCATGACCAACAGCCCATCCATACAAGATGTATTATTCTTTCCGCAGATGAAACCAGAGTCATCTGCCCAAACATTTTCTGAAAAAGATTTTGAACAAGCGGGGGTACGAAATGAATTAATTCCTATTCTTCAAAAGCTAGGCATTCAATCCATTGATCAAATAAAGGAGATGAAAGCTTCAAAGTTGTTTAATGATGTTTGTGGCATGCGCAAGAAAATGAAGCTGGATGATGTTGCCAATCCTACCATGGAAGAGGTAGCGGCTTGGTTGACATAAAGTTTATCTTGATTACAAATTATCAAAGAAAGGTTTTCTTCGCTCAAGCTTAAGGTCTTGCAGAAGGGATGACTTTACATTGATGGTGAAATTGTACGATTGAAACTTTCCGAACGGAACCCACCAGAATCGCATGGTCCAACAATGTAAGTCGCGCGCGATAGTCAGTGTGGTTTGCGTGAACTCTGCAGTTTCGAAATGATAACCGCTGTTAAAATTTACTTTCCATTTTTCTGATAAAGCAAGTTCACCTGAGAAGGTCATCGTTTGCGTAACTTCGGGTGTCTTGTTGATGGGATGCGAGTAGTTGAGGTTATAACTCAAATTCAAACTCCACGGAATTTCAAAGTCAATGTAGGATTCTGGGTTTTGAATCATGTGTTCTTTCTCCTGCTCGGGCAAATCAGAGTTGGCAATTTTCTCCCGGCTTGATTGCTGTTTGTCCCTTGCTTTAGGATTTAAGTTGGTACTCATGGCAAGTGAGGCATTTGTTATGCGTCCTATTTTTCCACCTTTCCACGCATATTCATCAATACGTTTCTCTAGTGATTTTCCTTCTTCTGTTTTATACGGAAGGTAGGTGTAAGGATCCAATCCGGCAGAAAGGTTAATGTTGATAAGGTTGTCCAGTATGTTGCTGTTGGCAGAGAGAGAAAACGGAGCAAGTTTAAACGAATCGGCTACGAGATTATAGCTGGAGTTAAAGGAGAGGTTATTCAGTAACATTACTTTTCGGGCAACGGTATCTTTTTCACTTTTCACTTTCATCTCCAGATTGTTGCCTATTCCAAAACTTATGGCGCCACTTTTCCCCAGTGTACTTCCTCCATAGACAAAACCTTCATGTCGCGATTTATAAATGTCACGCCCACTTTTGTCCGTAAACTTCTGAAAGTAATTTGTGTTTTGGCTAAAGTCTGGGGTTAAACCAAAGCCAATGTTGGGGTTGATAACATGTCGAATTGCTTTTACTTTTCCTTTCTTAAAAAAATAAGTACCATACAGCCTGGTGGTAATTCCGGCACTTATACTGTAGTTGGCAATACGATTAAAACCTTTGGTAGTGTCTGATTTGAAAATGTTGGTAGCTGTGTCATATTGCCAATTAAGTTTTTCGAAATACCAACGTTCATCATAGTTAACACTGGGTGACATCGTTAAGTAGCGAAATAATTTTAAGGAGGTTGAAAGTGGAATGGCGTGTTTAATTCCATTGCGTGAATTTTTCATAAACAACGGAAGGTTCTCGAAGTTGAAGGGTGCAATACTATCCGTAGTGGCTTCTGGGGATACCTTGCCAATGTTATTCGTGATCCGGTTTGTGCCCGCCATAGAGTAGCCTATAGAAAAATTATCAAGCACTCCGCTATTTCCTGTCTTGGATTGAAACGGATATTGGTTTGTCATATTCAAGGTGACATTTGGAAATGGCATGTCCACCAATCGTGTTTGCAAATCCTGGTTCATACTACCGTTGATACCCATTGAAAAAGGTGACTTCCCGAATTTCTTACTATAGGAAACTGTGGAACTCAGTTTTGCGCTAATGTTATTGAAGTTGGTAGAGTTGGCGCCGGTATTATAGCCGTAGTTCAAATTATTATTTTGATTAAAGGTTGTCGTTGCTGCATTCACCGATGCTGAAAACCTACTGTTGCCTTTTGATTGAGGCGAATGTGACCACACTACCCGATAATCATTGGAAGACGAAGGGGATTCAATCCGATCATTCGTTACGGTTTTTGAATATGAAAAATTAACTGCACCCGTGTAGTGATATCTATTAGAGTAGTTGGAATTCAGGTAAAGCGCATGGCCACCTTTGGAATAAATGTCACCGGTAAGGGCAACTTTCACATATTCATTTATGTCAAAAAAATAGCCGCCATTGCGGAGGTTGAAGCCGCGTCTTCTCTCTTCACCATACGCCGGAAATATGATCCCTGACGCACTGCTTTCACGCTGCTGCGGAAACATACCAAACAAAAATCCAATGGGTAGTGGTATGTCGTTGAATTCTACATAAAAAGGACCCGAGACTATTTTATCATTCGGAATGGCCTTGCTCTTAGTCGATATGATTTGAAAGTGGGGATGTTCTAAATCACATGTGGTGTAGGCATTGTGTCTGCTGAATAATTCATCGTCTTCATTTTTAAACGCCTCCGCTACGTGCAGGTAGCCTTCACCTTGTTGTGTCACCACTTCTGAAATCCGCGCTCTGCCGGTTTTAAAATTATAAACGATGTCCTTTGTTTCATAGAGCATATTTCCATCTTTAAAAACTGGATATCCGATGCGCTGACCGAGTGAGTCTCGTTTGCCATGAGCAGTCAACGTACTCTTTCCATAATCGATGGTGATTTCTTCAGCTTCCAATTCAATTTCACCGTAAACAATTTTCGCAGTTCCGTAAAGCCAGATCATTTTACCATCTATACTGGTACGGATACTATCTTTGGCAGAGTAGTTGATTGTTGTTTCAATATCCGATTTTGGTGGAGGCAGATTGCCGAGCGTGTCCGCTGGTGTAATTACCGAATCGGGCGGAGCCTTTGGATTTAAAGAATCACGAGTGATACCTATTACAGAATCTTTAGCTTGCACTGTTAACTCCACCTGAGCATGTGCAGAGGAAGTAATAAAAATGAGGGAAATTAAAAAGATGAAAAAGTACTGCACACAAGGTAAAGTTATCCGATTTTTAGGTTTTAGCGAAAATTTGCCAAATTTGCATAAAGTTTTTGCAATTACATTCAACATTTCGAAGACAGTGAGGATTATCGGAGTAACATGCCTTTTTTTAGCAATAACCCTGCTAAACTCTTCCAGCACAAATTTTCATAGAGAATTTAAGGTGAGCACCGTAGTTATTGACGCAGGCCACGGCGGTCATGATCCGGGTACATCAGGAAAAAAATTTAAGGAGAAAGACATAGCCTTGAGCATTGCGTTGAAGGTTGGTAATTATATAGACCAAAATGTGCCGGGTGTTAAAGTTATTTATACACGGGAAACAGACGTCTATATAGCCTTGGATGAAAGAGCCGAAATTGCGAATAGGAATAAAGCTGACGTTTTCATTTCCATACATGTCAACTCCATCCCCAATAACACAACACATGGCACCGAGTCGTGGGTAATGGGGTTGCATAGATCCGAAAACAATTTGGAAGTAGCCAAAAGGGAAAACTCCGTAATTTTATTGGATGAGGATTACCATGAACGCTATCAGGGCTTTGATCCCAACAGTGCAGAGTCTTATATATTATTCTCTCTCACTCAGAATGCGTATCTGGAAAGCAGCCTTCGGTTGGCTGGCAAGGTAGAAAATCAATTTAAAACTCGTGTGGGTAGAAATTCCCGCGGGGTAAAACAAGCCGGCTTTGTGGTTTTATACAAAACAGCAATGCCTAGCGTATTAGTGGAAACAGGATTTATTACCAACGCAAGCGAAGAGGCATATATTGGCTCCGAAAAAGGTCAGGAATTAATAGCATCAGGAATATATAGAGCCTTTAAAGAATACAAAAGTGAAGTAGAATCTTTAAATTGAGCGCTGATTAAGAGATTGCAAGGGAAAGGTTTTGAAACTGCATCATCTGAATTAATTTGAATCTGGTATTGCAGGCACTGACCTTGAATAAAAAAGAATATCCCCATGACATTATCCAAAGAATTTAAGGTTGGCCTGTTTATGGTCATTGCTCTTGTGTTACTGTATTTTGGATTTAATTATCTTAAAGGAGTCGATTTTTTTTCCTCCAATGATCACTACTATGTTGTGTATGATAATGTTGACAAGCTCGCGAAGTCCAATCAAGTGTATGTAAACGGCTATGCCGTGGGGCGTGTAAGTGATATTGACATTCTTCAAGGCAATGGCAACAAGGTTTTGGTGGAATTGGAACTTGGATCTGATATGGCTTTGAACGACTCTTCTGTAGCCATTCTTACAGGAGATTTTCTGGGCAATAAATCCATTATACTAGAGATAGGAAATGGATCAAGACCGTTGTCACCAAAGGATACCGTTAGATCTGAACTTGATCGGGGCATTGCGGATATTTTGGCTGAAAGTGCTGTGCCTGTTGCCGCCAACCTTCAGCTTACCTTACGAAAATTTAATGCTCTGGTGGATGGTTTGACAAAAAATTCGGAGCACCTAGATACTATTTTTCGAGGCTTTCAATCTACTCCGTATGTGCTTAACCGAACCTTGGGAAACGCAAGTGCCGAATTTACGGATATGGCAAGTAGCTACAAGGCGGTTGCGATAAACCTCAATACAGCATTGGCCGATTTAAAACCAACGCTTCAAAATTTTAGGATATTATCCGATTCGCTTAAGCAATTGGAATTGGGTGAGACTGTAAAAAAAGTACAGGCTAGCCTGACCCAGTTCAGTGAAACCTTGAATAAACTTGGACAAAAAGACAATACCGCGGGCAAGTTGCTTAATGATGATGAGCTGTATAACAATCTCAACAAGCTATTGCTCAACCTGGACTCGCTGGCCAATCATTTTGATAGGAACCCAAAACATTTCCTGGCGCCACTCGGCAAAAGCAAAAGCAAGATAGAGAGAGATAGAAGGAAAGCAGAGCGAAATAATAAGTAGAAACATGGCATCTGAGAGCCTGGAATTTAATAAAAATGAAGATCAGTTTAAACAACTGGTGGATGAACTTCAGGCCAAGTCAAAAAAAATACAACTCGGTGGTGGCGAAAAGAAAATTCACGAGCAGCATGAGAAAGGAAAGCTGTCGGTTCGCGAGCGTATAAAATATCTGGTTGATAAAAATTCAGAACAAGTTGAAGTCGGACTTTTCACAGCCGATGGAATGTATACTGAATATGGTGGTTGCCCATCTGCTGGGGTAGTGGTAGTGCTCGGCTACATTAAATCGCGCTTATGTGTCATTGTCGCCAATGATGCCACTGTGAAAGCAGGCGCATGGTTTCCCTTGACGGCAAAGAAAAATCTTCGCGCACAAGAGATCGCCATGGAAAACAGACTGCCCATCGTTTATTTGGTAGACAGTGCCGGTGTGTTTCTGCCTATGCAAGATGAAATTTTTCCTGACAAAGAACATTTTGGAAGACAGTTCAGGAACAACGCACGCATGTCGGCCATGGGCATAATTCAGATAGCTGCAATTATGGGAAGCTGTGTTGCTGGTGGTGCATACCTCCCTATCATGTCTGATGAGGCGATGATAGTGGATAAGACCGGATCCATTTTTTTAGCCGGATCGTACCTTGTGAAAGCGGCCATTGGCGAGAAAATAGATAATGAAACATTAGGGGGAGCAACAACGCACTGTGAAATTTCCGGTGTTACGGATAATAAATTTCCGAATGATGAAGCATGCCTCGATTACATACGATCAATGTTTGATACGTTTGGTGCTGCTTATACTGTTGGGTTTGATAGGAAAGAACCCCAATCTCCAAAATTAAAAACCGAAGAAATATTTGGGTTGTTGCCATCCGATCGTGTGAAGCCATACAACATGATGGACATCATCAACCGTTTGATTGATGATTCCTCTTTTCAGGAGTACAAAGCTTTGTATGGAAAGACATTGCTCTGTGGTACAGCACGTATCGATGGTTGGGCAGTGGGTATTGTTGCCAATCAACGGCTGGTTGTGAAAACTAAAAAAGGTGAGATGCAAATGGGTGGTGTGATCTACTCAGACTCTGCCGATAAGGCTGCGCGATTCATTATGAATTGTAATCAGCGAAAGATACCCTTGGTTTTCATCCATGATGTAAGTGGATTTATGGTAGGGAGCCAGGCAGAGCAGGGCGGCATTATAAAAGACGGGGCGAAGATGGTGAATGCCATGGCTAATTCAACAGTTCCGAAATTCACTATTATTATTGGCAATTCGTATGGTGCAGGTAATTATGCCATGTGTGGAAAGGCTTTTGATCCAAGACTTATTATAGCCTGGCCGACTGCACAAATTGCTGTGATGAGCGGCATGGCTGCAGCAAAAACATTGTTGCAAATTCAAACCAAAGGAAAACGTATTCCCATAAAAGAAGAAGAAGAATTGCTAAAAGAAATAACAGACAAATACAATGCGCAATTGAACCCTTACTACGCCGCAGCGCGCCTCTGGATTGACGCCATCATAAGCCCAATGGAAACACGCAAGGTGATTTCGATAGGCATAGAGGCAGCTAACCATGCACCTGTAGAAAAGTTTAATGTTGGTGTCATTCAAACATAAGGTAAAGAGTATGGTCACAGTAGAAAATCCGGGTGGTATGGAGGATAAGGAATTGAAAGCGTTGGTCTCCCTACTAGAAGATGAAGATGATCACATTGTTACCCATGTGGTGGAAAAAATTCGTTCTATCGGTACAGACATTATTCCGTTTCTTGAACAAGAGTGGGAAAATAGTTTTAGTCCACATGTGCAACGCCGGATTGAAGAGCTGATACACGATCTTCAATATGAACTACTCAAAGAACGCTTAACCCAATGGTACGAAAGTGAAGATCAGGATTTGTTGACAGGGATGTGGTTGGTGTGTACGTATCAATACCCCGATGTTGAACTTATAAAATTGCGTCAAGACTTAGAGCAGATTTATTATGAGACATGGTTGGAATTCAAACCAGAGGTATATCCCTTCGATCAAATCAAGATCATCAATAGTGTATTTTTTAATAAGTTAAAATTTGGAGCCAACACCAAGAATTTTCATTCCCCGGGAAATTCATTGATCAACATTATGTTGGAGACACGAAAAGGCAACCCAATTTCGCTTTGTGTTGTGTATATGTTAGTTGCGCAAAAGCTGAAGCTGCCGGTATATGGTGTAAACCTTCCCAACCTTTTTATCCTTACCTATAAAGATGAAAAACAGACCCCATTTTATATAAACGTTTTCAATCGTGGTCTGATTTTTTCCAAACAGGACATTGAAAATTATATCAACGAACTGCACCTTACCCATCAGAATTCCTTTTTTGATCCCTGTTCAAATCTTGAAATCATCCGCAGGGTGTTACGCAACCTGATCATGTCATTTGATAAAATGGGAGAGCATGCAAAAGCAGAAGAAGTAAAAGAACTTTTATTGCTTATTGCGTCCAGTGTGGATATGGGAGATTAAAAGGTAATAAGATTTTATTTTTTTCTGATAGTACATCCCACAGGCCTTATCTCGGGAAGTTCCCAAGGTTTACCCACCAATAAGCTAGACGTGGCATTTACCAGATACGATGCGCTTACATCTGTCTCTACCTGTGCATTATCGTCAATGGCTCCGTGATAGAACATTGAGAATACACCACCGTTATTTTTCAAAACAAAAACTTCTGGCGTCTTGGTGGCGCCCAGGCTTTTCATAAGCGTTTGATCTTTGTCGATTAAGTAAGGAATGGAGATGCCTATTTCATTGGCTTTGGTTTTCATGGAAGCAGGGGTTTCATTGACATTGGGATTTACCAACAATACGTTCAGTTTTCCCTGAAACGCTAAAACATATTTGGCAATACGCCCATAGTAATAAGCATCGTAAGGACATGTGGTTGACATAAAGATAATAACTACGGCAGTAGAAGATTGGTAGTCATCAAGCGATACGTTTTGTCCGTTCATGGCATTTACCAATTCGAAGTTGGCAACCTGCGCAGAAGTTGATAAGCTCAAGAAAATGAGTGAAGCAGCGATTAATGTTTTCATTTTTTAGGTTTGTTTAAGACTACCGTAAATTCCTTGTGTACTTCATAATACAAGGGTACGACCTCCACGGCATCATTGACAATTATACTGCCAACAATTTCCCCTTTGTTTTGCATTAAAAAGGGCTCTATTTGGAGATTTTTGGCAAATGTCAAATCCTTTTTGCCGTGTACTTTCACCAACACTTCCTTGGCACACCAGAACACGCAAAGCTTGGTGAGATCGCCCGCAGCACTGGCCAATTCTGCTTTGTTGAAAATTCGAGGAGCCACGTTTACCAGCTTGGACTTTGGCTGCTCAAGGTCTATTCCAATCGATTGAGAGGCATGAATGTAGGCTGCCACATACGGGTATGAGTGGCTAAGAGACAACTGATAGGAACTATTAACAGGAAACGGTTTTCCAAATGTGTCTTTTACAATGCCATGGTATGTGAGCCCTAAAGATTCCATAAGGTATTTGACAAGGGTTCTTCCTGCATACCACTCCAATTTCTTTTTATCATGGGTAATATCAATGGGTATATCGGAAGTAATGAAGCTTTTCAATGCATCTTCACGCTCTTCAATCTTCCAAAGCGCCCAGGCATTATCATTTTGTGTATCGATTTTTGTCAGTGGCATTTGTATTGTCGCGCTAGTATATCAATTTTTGATAAAATATATCGAACAAATAAAACACTATTACGCTTGAAGTAATAATCAATGTTGTTTGCTTAACCACACTAGGTATATCCCGATAGGAGAGATATACACGTGGGTTTGGTAAACTAAATTTTAATAGTTGAGAAATGTCTATAGAAGTAAATCGATTACATACGTGTAAGGGTCATCGTGATGGGATTTATACCTTGCAGCCTGCTGATAAAGAAAATCAATTTTTTTCAGCTGCTGGTGATGGTATGGTTGTGCATTGGAATATGGACGAGCCAGATCAAGGTGAGCTCATAGCCAAACTTCCCAATTCAATTTATGCTATGCTTTACATGAAGGAGCGAGACCTTCTGATAGCTGCGCATAATTATGACGGTGTTCATTTTCTCGATTGGAAGAATAAAATAGAAACCAGTTCGTTGAACCTCACGAAGGCGGCTATTTTTGATCTCCAGGTATTGGATGATAAACTTTTTGTGGCAACAGGTGATGGAACTGTCATCGTGGTTGACATAAGCCGCCTTTCTATTATCAATCGTGACAAGAGTTCGGAGAAGAGCGCAAGGACTATTGCTGTCAATCACAAAACAGGCGAAGTCGCTGTGGGGTATAGTGATAATTACATACGTGTGTTTGATGGCGCTGATTTAAATCTTAAGTTTGCATGGAAGGCACATGATAATTCCGTGTTCTCATTGCGTTACTCTCCTGATTGTGATTTTTTGTTGAGTGGCTCGCGTGATGCACGGTTTAAGGTCTGGGATGTGCACACTGCATATCATCAGGCAGCTGAAGTGGTGGCTCACATGTACGCTATTAATCACATTGATTTTAGCCCGGATGGCAAACATTTTGTAACTTGTAGCATGGATAAATCCATCAAGGTGTGGAGTTTTGAGGAGATGAAACTTTTGAAAGTAATTGATAAAGCCCGACATGCAGGGCATGGAACTTCTATCAACAAACTATTATGGACTAAGCATCACGGCCAACTGCTGAGCGCCAGTGATGATAGAACAATATCTTCGTGGCGTATTAATTTTGAACCATTACCATTATGAGAGTAACACCGCTTGACATACGACAAAAGAGTTTTGAACGACACTTCCGTGGATACGACAAAGACGAAGTCAATGGATTTCTTTTGACTCTTTCACAGGAGTGGGAGCGTATACTCGATGAAAATAAAGAGTGCCGGATAAAACTAGAATCGGCGGAGCGTGAAGTGACCAAGCTAAGGGAAGTAGAAACGTCTCTCTACAAGACATTGAAAACGGCAGAAGATACAGGCGCCAATGTCATTGAACAAGCACGGCAGGCGGCAGACCTTCATCTAAAAGAAACGCAGATGAAAGCCGATGCCTTGCTGAACGAATCACGCATGAAGGCAAGGAATACTGTTGACGAATCGGAGATGCGCGCCAAGGAATTAGTTGCCGAGATGGAGGAACGATTGCGATTTCTTATTGATAGCTATAAAAAAATCGAATCTTCACGTGAAGATCTTATTTCTGAATTCAAGCGGTTGGCATCTGAGGCACTTGATCGTGTGGAGCGCGCAAAAAAATTTAGCTATGATTTTGACCCCGACAAACATTTGAATGACGCGAGACGCGAAACAAAGAACGTGATCTATCCGAATGGCGAAAAGATAATCCCTCAACCTATTGCACCTCCTACCGCACAAGTGGTAGAACCGGTTGTCGTTGAGCAAGAAACCGTGATGGTTGAACGGGAAACTAAAAGAGTACAGAAATCTTTTTTTGATTCAATAGAATGACCGGACGGGTTGCCCTTGAGGGTTTGGCATTCCACGCGTATCATGGCGTGTATGCTTCGGAGCGAACAACCGGAAATAATTTTGAGGTTGACATTGCCATTGAAACTGATTTCTCGATAGCTGCGGCACAGGATGATCTGCGTGGCACCGTTGATTATGAAGAACTGTACCGCATTGTGAAAAATGAAATGGACAAACCTTCCAAGCTTATTGAAACGGTGGCTGAGAAAATTGTGGATGATGTATTGAGTGAATTGCCCGCTGTTATAAAAGTTGACTTAAAGATTTCAAAACTAAACCCTCCTATTGGTGGCACATGTGCCCGCTCCAGCGTTACTATTTCCAAGAAGCGATAGCCTAGTTGAAAACAAAACCTCTGGCATCAGCACTTTCGTGAAAATCAACTTCCTTTCCCACAATGAACATTGTATGTCGCTTGTCAACATAAACGGTTATTCCCTGAATGTTAAATGCCTGATCGGTTTCCTTTTGTTTGTCAAACCCAATGATAAGAGAAACACCGCATCCGCCACCTCGCACACCAACACGAAGCCCATATCCTTCTGGAATGCTTTTGTTTTGCATGATTTTTTTGATCTCTTCTGCCGCTTTTGCAGTGATGGTGACGGGTTCAAAATCAGGGATCATAAAAAAAAGTGTAATTGGTGACCCAAAAATATTTAAATTTCAAACACAATTAAGCGTTTTTAAATTCTATGGAGGTAGTTATTGAGTTCATTAAAATTTTGGTGCCCGCTTCAGTTGTCTTGTATGCGGCCTATTTACTGGTTAGGTCATTCATTCAGCGTGATATTGACCTGAAAAAATTGGAAGTGAGAGGCCGGAGTATCGAGACCGTTTTGCCCAATCGA
>JBBRKB010000068.1:0-12725 GCA_038218385.1 Cytophagales bacterium
GTTTTTTGGAACACGATGAAAATAAAATAGGAAAAGTTATTGATGGCACCAAGATTTATAGCGCACAGGTAAAAGCATTGGAAGACGTTATTAATAATTTTAACGTGGATGAGCTTATCATCACCGTGAAGAATTTATCGGTGGAAAGGAAAAATGAAATTGTTGATATTTGCCTGCGCAATCAGGTGAAAGTTCGTATTGTTCCTCCTGTTGATCGGTGGGTCAAAGGGGAGTTGAGTTTGAACCAGATTAAAACGATTAACATCGAGGACTTACTGGAGCGTGATGCTATTCATTTGAATAATCAAACCATTGCGTTGCAATTAAAGAACAAACGCATTTGTATCACCGGTGCAGCAGGTTCCATAGGCCGTGAGTTGGTGCGACAGGTGGTGCAGTATAGTCCGGCCAGTGTTATTTTAATTGATCAGTCGGAGACCGGCATATTTGAAGTAGAGCGGGAAATTTTGTTGATGAATACGGGCGTTCCTATCATCCCCTACATTGCCGACATCACCAATAAGATAAGGATACAATTTATTTTACAAGATCATAAGCCGGAGATCATCTTCCATGCCGCTGCTTACAAGCACGTGCCCATGATGGAAAGCAATCCTTCGGAAGCTATTACGTGCAACATTTTGGGCACAAAGATATTGGCCGATCTGGCTGTAGAATATAACGTGAAAAAGTTTGTCATGATTTCTACTGACAAGGCGGTTAACCCAACCAATGTGATGGGCTGCTCGAAAAGGATTGCTGAGATTTATGTGCAATCGCTTAACAACAATTTGCACAGACAGGGAAAATCACATACAAGTTTTGTGACCACACGTTTTGGAAATGTATTGGGTTCAAATGGATCGGTGATTCCGGTATTTAAAAAGCAAATTGAAAACGGTGGTCCTGTAACGGTAACGCATCCTGAAATTACACGCTACTTCATGACCATTCCTGAGGCTTGTCAGCTGGTATTGGAGGCAGGTGTTATTGGTAAAGGTGGCGAGATATTTATTTTCGATATGGGGCAATCGGTTAAGATTCTTGACCTGGCCAAAAAGATGATTTGGCTTTCTGGGTTTGAACCCGGAAAGGATATTGATGTGGTGTTTACAGGACTTCGTGAAGGAGAAAAATTGTATGAGGAGCTCTTAAGTAACTTGGAGAACACCATACCTACCCATCATGAAAAGATCATGATCGTTCAGGTACAAGAGCACCCTTATCAGGAAATTGATCGCTATGTAGATTTGTTCCATGATCTGGTGAATGACCGTAATGAATTAAAGATGGTTGCCCTAATGAAGGAACTGGTTCCGGAGTATCGCAGCAACTATTCGCGCTATGAAGTGCTGGATAAAGACAGCAAGAAGGTTGATACCACGGAACGGGTATTGAAACTTTAAAATAGCTATGAGCGAGCTGCGAGATAAATCAATTATACTCGCAGCTCGCCACTAATAACTCGAAGCTATCTCAGCAGAATTCTTCAAACACTTCTACTAAATGCTCACCGATCATTTTTGCATTTCTGCCTTCAATATGATGCCGTTCAACAAAGTGTACCAACTCACCATCTTTGAACAAGGCGATGGCAGGTGATGATGGGGGATAGGGTAAGGTGTAATGTCTGGCTTTCGCCACCGCTTCCTGATCAACACCAGCGAAGACAGTTGTTAAGTGATCAGGCTTTTTTTCTGAATTTTGCAATGCCCATTTAATTCCAGGACGTGCTGCACCGGCGGCACAACCACAAACGGAATTGATCACCAACAACGTTGTTCCTTTTTGATCTTTCAATTCATTGTCAACAGCATCCGCTGTTTTTAATTCCTCAAACCCGACACTTGTCAGGTCGTCACGCATGGGAGCTACTAATTGTTCTGGATACATATAATTTAAACTTAAGTTATTATTCGTTAATGAATGTTTTCATTTATCGCAAAAAGATAAATCCACGCAAAACTTTATGTCTTATGCTACCTACATGAAACCAAGTTCAAGCTTGGCCACTTCCGACATCATATCTTGCGTGTAGGGAGGATCAAATGTTATTTCAACTTTCACCTCGTTCACACCTTCTACTGCTTTCACTTTTTGTTCGATCTCACCTGGGATTGCTTCTGCTGAAGGGCACGAAGGAGAGGTGAGCGTCATGAGTATATACACGTTATTCACAGGGTATACATTAATTTCATAAATCAACCCCAACTCATACACATCTACAGGTATTTCAGGATCGTAAACGCTCTTAATCGCTTCAAGAATTTTATCCCGAAGGTTCGGTACCGTTGATTCTGAAAGGGACGCTACATTTTGTTCGGTTGACTCACTCATGACTTTAATTCCATTTTTGTTTTATAGGCCAGGGCATATAGTTTCATTTGCTTGATCATGGCCGCAAAGCCATTAGAACGTTGTGTTCCAATAAAACGATCCATTTTAATCTGACTCATGAAATTTAATTCTGTGTTCAGGATCTCCCCTGGCGTGTGACCGTTAAATATTCTTACCAATAAGCTCACCAGGCCCTTTGTGATGGCGGTGTTGCTGTCTGCATTGAAAAATATTTTGCCGTCATCCAGCTGCGTTGTCAGCCATACTTTTGACTGGCAGCCTCTCACCTCATTCGACTCCGTCTTCTCTTCTTCCGGCATGGGTTTAAGTTTTTGTCCCAGCTCCATGATGTACAAAACAGTCATCTCTGCGTCTCCATCGAGTAATGAAAATTCGTTTGTGATTTCGTCTTGTGCTGCAGTTATAGAGGACATCCTTATTTCATAAAGTTAATGACTCGAATTAGGGCTTCTGCGAGTTGGTCAATTTCGGTGGTTGTATTGTAAACGGCAAACGAGGCGCGAACCGTTCCTTCAATTTTAAATCGCTCCATCAGGGGTTGCGTGCAGTGATGTCCCGTGCGTACGGCAATACCACGGGCATCCAACATTTGTCCAATGTCAAAAGGATGTATGCCATCCACAACGAAAGACAGCACGGCAACTTTCTCTTTCGCTGTACCGATTAATCGAACACCTGAAATGGCTCCGATTTTTTTGGTGGCGTAAAGCAGAAGCGCATGTTCATGTGCGGCAATTTTTTCCTTGCCTATTGAATTGATGAATTCAAAGGCATACTTATACGCCACTACATCAGCAATGTTAGGTGTGCCTGCTTCGAATTTATAAGGAAGGTCATTGAATGTTGTTTCCTCAAACGAAACATCTTTTATCATTTCGCCACCACCTTGATAGGGGGGCATTTTTTCCAGTAATTTTTTCTTTCCGTATAAAATACCCGTACCGGTAGGGCCATACATTTTATGTGCTGAGAGGCAATAGAAATCACAGTCGAGGTGCTGAACATCAATCGGTAGATGGGCTCCCGCTTGTGCGCCATCGATGAGTACTACAGCATCATGTTGATGGGCAAGGCTGATGATTTCTTCTATGGGATTAATGGTACCCAAGCTGTTGGAAGCATGGTTAACCGCTACCAGTTTTGTTTTGTTGGATAATAATTTCGTGAACTCTTCAAGTTGAAGTTCACCTTTATCGTTTACCGGAATAATTTTTAGAATGGCTTTGCGTTCGTTGCAAATTAATTGCCACGGCACAATGTTGCTGTGATGCTCGAGACCTGATAGAATGACTTCATCACCACTATTCAAAAACGCTCGGCCATAGGATGAGGCCACCAAATTGATGGCTTCGGTAACACCTCGTACGAAAATGATTTCTTCCGTGGATTCAGCATTTATAAATTGCCTCGCCACTTCACGCGTTTCTTCATACGCCTTAGTCGCTTTCTCAGCCAAGGTATGTATGCCTCGGTGAATGTTTGCATTGTAGCCCTGATAATATTCGACAAGCGCATCAATA
Organism: Cytophagales bacterium; assembly: GCA_038218385.1. Taxonomy (GTDB): domain Bacteria; phylum Bacteroidota; class Bacteroidia; order Cytophagales; family Cyclobacteriaceae; genus JBBRKB01. Next base: position 3,879 of record JBBRKB010000068.1, read on the forward strand.
ACCACCTTCGGTTTTTGTGACGTAGCAGCATTGTCAAAGTAAACGAGATCGCGTCCGTTTACCTGCTGATGAAGAACAGGGAATTCCTTTCTTATTTTTTCAATATCCAATGATAAAGTAGCAGTCGGGACCGACATGACTAGTTTGTTTTATGTAAACGATCTGCAATCAATTGTTGGCAATATGTTTTTAATGCAGGAATTTTAATGGCATCTACTACTTCACCTGCAAATGCAGTGAGCACCATACCTTGTGCTATTTCTTTGCTTATCCCTCTTGTGCGGAGATAGAACAAAGCCTCCTCGTCCAACTGACCAGAGGTGCAGCCGTGTGAACATTTCACATCGTCAGCCCAAATCTCCAGCTGTGGTTTGGTGTTGATGGATGCGCCATCGGAAAGTAAAACATTTCGGTTAGACTGAAACGCATTTGTTTTTTGTGCCTGTGGACGAACGTAAATTTTTCCATTGAAAACACCTTTTGCATTCCCATCAATTACCCCTTTATATATTTCGTTGCTGAACGAATTGGGTTTCTGATGATCTGCTACCGTATGGTTATCGGCCAGCGTATTACCTTTCAACAAATACAATCCATACATGTGCGACTCACATCCTTCACCATTTAAGAGGAGGTTTAAATTATTTCGTATCAACTCTCCATTCAACGTGAATGTGTAAGCATTCGCCCTGCTGGAAGTGGTTTGATGAATAGTTGTTTGATTGAATTGATACTGCTTGCCCTTATCCGCCTGTATCTGGTAAAAATTTAGTCCCGCGTTTTCGTTTACAACTCCCTCTGTTACCACATTACTAAAATGATTGCTGTCGCCCACAGAATTGAATTTCTGGATCACCGTAACTTCACTGCTCTTCCCTACGATAAACAAGTTTCTAAAAAGACTAACCACCTGTCCTTTCTCTGCATCCATTATGTAATGGATTACGATAGGTTTGTCAATGGTGATATTATCAGCAACGGAAAGGTAAAGGCCACTTGTCCAGCCTGCAGTATTCCAGGCGGTAAGTGCATCGTTTTTAATGTCAGCGTATTTACCCAAATGTTTAGTGACAACATCGGCATGTTTTTCAGAAGCGTTGTCTAACGTCATTAGTTCAACACCCTTTATCTCTTTTAGGGATGATAGATTGGCTTTGTATTCACCATTTACAAAAACAACAACATAAGCATCCAATTCAGGGATGGTAAATTCTTCCCATGCATGAAAAGCAGAAGTTGGATTGGTAATGGAGAAATCGAAATTCTTTTCGAGGATGCGGGTAATCGGAGTGTGCTTATACTCTTCGTTCTTTTGTGGCGGAAGTCCGAGTTCACGAAAAGTATCTAGGGCCAACGCACGCAATTTTTTCATATCACCTGATCCGTTAAGGCTTAGGGATTGCAGAATATCGTTCGTGCTATTTTTAGAAATGTTGGTAACGCTCATGATAATCTTCGTGTTAAACTGCTTCTACTTCATCCTTGATCCAGTCGTACCCTTTCGCCTCAAGTTCTAGCGCAAGATCTTTTGTTCCGGATTTTACTATTCTTCCTTTGTATAACACATGAACAAAATCAGGAACGATGTATTCAAGCAAGCGCTGATAATGCGTCACTACAATTATGCTTTTGTTTTTAGAGCGAAGTTTATTCACACCGTTAGCGACAATGCGCAAGGCATCGATATCAAGTCCTGAGTCAGTTTCATCCAGAATACCCAATGTTGGTTCCAACATCGCCATCTGGAATATCTCATTACGTTTTTTCTCGCCTCCTGAGAAGCCTTCATTTAAGGAACGGTTAAGAAGCGATTGATCAATTTCAACCAACTTCATTTTTTCTTTCATAAGAGAAAGAAAAGAAACGGCATCCAATGAGTCAAGTCCTCTGTATTTGCGAATTTGGTTTACAGCCGTCTTCATAAAGTTGATGGTGCTTACGCCGGGTATTTCCACAGGATATTGGAACGCCAGAAATATTCCTTCACGCGCGCGGTCTTCGGGAGCCATCTCCAGCAAATCCTTGCCTTGAAAATCTACAGATCCTTCTGTTACCTCAAATTCTTCACGCCCTGCCAACACCGATGCCAATGTGCTTTTTCCCGATCCGTTTGGACCCATGATGGCATGTACTTCACCGGGTTTCACTTCAAGGTTTATTCCCTGAAGAATTTGTTTTTCACCTATCGCAGCGTGTAAATTTTTAATTGAAAGCATTATTCGTTCTTAAATTATAAGTATTGATTAACTACCCTACACTTCCTTCCAACGTCAGCGCAAGAAGCTTTTGGGCTTCAACAGCAAACTCCATAGGTAGTTGGTTTAAAACTTCTTTGGCATAGCCATTAACAATCAAGGCAACGGCTGATTCTTCATCTATACCGCGTTGCAAGCAATAGAAAATCTGATCTTCACCAATCTTAGAAGTTGTTGCTTCGTGTTCAATCTTGGCTGATTTATTCTCTACATCAATGTAAGGGAATGTATGTGCGCCACATTGATCACCCATGAGCAGAGAATCGCATTGTGAAAAGTTTCTTGCATTATCAGCACGTTTCATAATGTGTACCTGACCCCGATAGCTGTTCTGAGAACGACCCGCAGAAATTCCTTTTGATACAATCCTTGACTTGGTATTTTTTCCTATGTGAATCATCTTGGAGCCGGTATCTGCCTGTTGATAATTATTGGTTACCGCCACCGAGTAAAACTCACCGCTTGAGTTGTCACCTTTGAGTATGCAGGATGGATATTTCCACGTTATGGCCGAACCTGTTTCAACCTGTGTCCACGAAATTTTTGAATTGTCGCCAAAGCAAAGTCCACGCTTGGTAACGAAATTATAGATTCCGCCTTTGCCTTCTTTGCTGCCGGGATACCAGTTCTGCACAGTTGAATACTTTACTTGTGCATCTTTCATGGCATAAATTTCAACAATGGCCGCATGCATTTGATTTTCATCACGCATGGGTGCTGTACAACCTTCCAGGTAACTTACATACGAGCCTTCATCGGCCACGATAAGTGTTCGTTCAAACTGGCCGGTGTTGGCTGCGTTGATCCTAAAATAGGTAGACAACTCCATGGGGCATCTCACACCTTTAGGTATGTAGCAAAATGATCCGTCTGTAAAGACTGCTGAATTAAGTGTTGCGAAATAGTTGTCATTGACAGGAACAACTGATCCCATATATTTTTTAATAAGTTCAGGATGTTTTTGCACCGCCTCGCTGAACGAGCAGAAAATAATACCGAGCTCGCCCAATGTTTCCTTGAATGTAGTAGCCACCGATACGCTATCAATAACTGCGTCAACCGCCACACCTGTCAACCGCTTTTGCTCGGTTAATGAAATGCCCAGTTTCGCAAATGTCTTTAATAATTCGGGGTCTATGTCCTCCAGGTTTTTAGGTATTGCATTTTGCTTGGGTGCTGAATAATAAATGCTGTCCTGATAATCGATAGGAGGGTAGGTCACGTTCGCCCATGTTGGTTCTTTCATCGTAATCCATAGGCGGTACGCCTTCAGCCTCCACTCCAACATCCACTCGGGTTCATTCTTTTTTGCAGAGATAAAACGGATGATATCTTCATTCAAACCTTTGGGGGCGGCATCGGCTTCAAGGTTTGAAGTCCAACCATGCTCGTACTCTTTGGATGTGAATTCCTGGATTATGTCTTTACTCATCAGATCTATTTAGACTAAGTTTAAATAACTCGCAAATCTATAACAAAATGGCCAAACAATAGTTCTGGGAGGGATAAATTGTTTGAGAAGTGTAATGGATGGTGGACTGTGGACGCTATTGATAGGCTTTAATGTTCTTGCAAAAGAATACGTCTTGCTTTTGAGAGAAATGATTTCGCGTTTAACTTCTACTCCTTTGTCAGGTTGAGGTTTCGATCCAGGCTTTCTTCCAATGATATCATGGTTTCGGTTCGTTCTATGCCTTCTACTTGCTGGATTTTATCGTGTAAAACTTCCTTCAGGTGATTGGTGTCTTTGCAGTGGATTTTTACAAACATGCTATAGTTACCTGTGGTGTAATGGATGCTTGTTACTTCCAATATGCTCTTCAAGGCCGCTAACACAGAATCGTACAAAGCGCTTTTTTGAAGATAAATACCAATAAAGGCTGTGATATCGTAGCCCAACTTGGCGTAGTTGACTTTTAAGGTAGTTTTTTCAACTATACCTGCCTCCTCCATTTTGTTCATGCGCACATGCACTGTACCACCTGAAACGAACACCCTTTTGGCAACTTCGGTATAAGGTTTTTTTGCATCCTGCATTAAGATCTCCAAAATCTTAAGGTCTGTATTGTCAACTTTGTAATTATCGGCCATGATTAAATGTTCAAAATTATGATGCGTTCAAAATTATAATTAATTATTAAAAATGATATAATTAATAGAATGATTTATTGTAGTTAACCATAAAGTTTCATTGTTTTGTTATGAAATTTAAATCACACATCACACTCAATATAACACTGTAGGGTGTTGGAATTGGCAGACAAGCCCTCCGGTCTCGAGGGTGGAGAGAACGGGATAAAGTCCAGCCTTTGGCGACCTAACCGCTCCGTGGAGGTTCGACCCCTCCCTCTACAGCGCTCACGTTTAGGTTAATAATGTTTAATTGAGCAGGACCTGCCCCAAGGGCGGGTTCTTTTTTTATGTCTATTTTGATAATCATTTGCTTAAATCTATTGATTTGATGCCAAACAATCGTTTGCTTTGAAAGAATTAAACTTACAAAAATTTTTATCAACTACCCGATGCAGCAAGATTTTCCATGGTTCAAAAAATATCCGTCAGGAATACCTCATCAGCTACAAGCCGATGAATACAGTTCGCTCATAGAGCTGTTTGATGATTCTTTCAAAAAATTCCCAAACCGCGTAGCCTTTGAAAACATGGGCGTGGGTATCACCTTCGCTGAGTTGGATACGTTGTCAAATCAGTTTGCTGCTTTTATGCAAAGTGAACTTGGCTTGAAAAAAGGAGATAGGTTAGCGATACAAATGCCTAACCTGCTTCAGTTTCCTGTAGCCTTTATTGGTGCTTTGAAGGCCGGGTTAATTGTAGTAAACACAAATCCGTTGTACACCTCACGAGAGATGGAGCACCAGTTTAAAGACTCTGGCGCGAAGGCCATTGTGATCGTTTCCAACTTTGCCTATAACCTTGAAAAGATTATAGGCAACACAAACATTAAACATGTTATCGTTACGGAGATCGGTGACCTGTATCCAGGCATGAAAAAACACCTGGTGAATTTTGTGGTGAAGTACATTAAGCGCATGGTGCCATCGTTCACCATACCTGGTGTTATCTCGTTTAATGATCTGCTTAATCGTGGTGCTTCAATGGCGTATCAGAAACCCAGCGTTACCATTGATGAAACTGCTGTGCTTCAATATACAGGTGGAACAACAGGCATCTCCAAAGGAGCCCGACTATCGCACGGAAATATCATTGCACATAATGCCATGATCACCCATTGGTTTGGGCCGTATTTGGAAAGCAATACGCATCAAGAGATTGTGATTACAGCCATACCGATGTACCACATTTTTGCTTTGACGGTGAACGGTGTTTTGATGATGCATGTGGGTGCCAAGAATGTGTTGATCACCAACCCCCGTGACATGCCGGGGTTTGTAAAAGAATTGAGCAAACATAAATTCTCCATTATCACGGGGGTTAACACCTTGTTCAACGGTCTGCTCAACAATGCAAAATTTGCAACGCTTGATTTCTCCAGCTTGCATGGTGCTGTAGGGGGTGGTATGGCTGTTCAGGATGTGGTAGCAAAAAAATGGCTGAAGATAACGGGGAAACCTTTAGTGGAAGGGTATGGGCTAAGTGAAACTTCGCCTGTACTGTGTTGCAATCCATTAGACGGAACACATCAGATAGGTACTATTGGTTTGCCTATGCCGAGTACGGAAGTTGCTATTTTTGATGATGCAGGAAACCGTTTGCCACAAGGCGAAATAGGAGAGATATGTGCAAAAGGCCCACAGGTGATGTCGGGCTATTGGGAAAAAGATAACACCGATGTCTTTTGGCCAGACGGATGGTTTAAGACGGGTGATATTGGTTTGATGAAAGAAGATGGCTTCTTTAAAATAGTGGATCGCAAGAAAGACATGATTAAAGTTTCGGGCTTTAATGTTTTTCCGAACGAAATCGAAAACGTAGTGGCGGGACATCCGAAAGTATTGGAGGTGGCAGCGATTGGTGTGCCTCACGAAAAATCGGGCGAGACCATTAAGATATTTGTGGTGAAGAGTGACCCCAGTTTAACGGAAGAAGAATTGTTGAATTTTTGTCATGAGAACCTAACGAAGTATAAAGTGCCCAAGCATGTTGAGTTTAGGGATTCCCTTCCCAAGTCTAATGTTGGAAAAATTATCAGGAGGGTATTGAAGGAAGAGGAAGCAAAATCTAAAGCCTGACCAGGTATATTTTTATATTTTTTATGATTCGATCCAATGATCCAAAGCCGTTCATATCATTTTAAATATCAAACTATTTTAAGCACAATCGTGGTTTTTTTATGCTTTGCATCAGGTCCGGTTTTTTCACAAACAAATCTACGCCTGACGCCTGGCTTCGGTCTTCAAAGCCTACAATGGTATGTCAAGGAAAATAAAAATGCTGATAGTAGATTCAAGGCGTATAATTTTCATACAACGCCTACTTTTGCTGTCAGCCTTCAACTGGATATAAAACATGACTGGATGATTTTTGCAGGATGGTATACGTACCGGTCTAAAGTCAGTTTTAAATATGGCAATGGGTCTACTATAGGGTACTTAACCATGCCTCCTCCAGCAAACATTTTTCCTTTAGGCCTACAGAAAACAATTGGCACACACCGTTTGTTTAAGGTCAATAGACAAATAGAAATTCTTAAAGGGATATTCGGAATCCAATCAATCCTTAATAATGACCGGTATCTGCTAGTATTCAGATCCAGATTAATTTCAGGAGTTTCGTATGATCTTATAAACAGCACGCCGGGCAACCTCAGCACTACGAATCAGACTAATATATCTTTGTTTTTCGGATTAGGATTGCAGTTTTTTAACGCTGATAAAGATAGACTTCAACTAAATTTTATTTATAGTCAAGGCTCAAAGGAAATTTCTGACTTCGATGTAGATTATTATCTCAATTCAAAAATATATTCCGGGAAACTTGGATCAAAAGGATCATTCTTCGCTGTACAGCTGGCTTATCCCTTACAGATGTTCAAGTTATGAGGGGTTTGTCTAGTTATTCAATGCACCAGCAAAACGTAAAGGGTTTCTATTTTTAATAATTTTAAAATTCTTAACCAAACAATTGAATTCAACTATTACATTGCTATCTCAAAACAATTAAGATACGATTGATTTTTAGTCCACAGTTTGTAAAATAAAATATTATGATTGGATTTTTTGAACACCAGTATTTATCCTACAAAAAAGGACATATCAAAAACCTCCTTGCTTTGGCTAATGTGGATGGTCACATGCATGAAAAGGAAATCGAATTGCTTTTTAAAATTGGAAAGCGATATGGAATGAAAAGCCGACAAGTTCAGGAGCTCATTGATTCGGATGAAAAATTTGAACTCATCGTCCCCGATAACCATGCGGATCGGATGAATCTTCTTTATGATTTGGTATTGATGGTGTATGCCGATGGTATTGTAGATGATAGCGAAATTCAATTTTGTGAAGAGGCAGTAGAATGTTTTGGTATGAAGAAGCAAATGGTAAAATGGTTACTAAAAGAATTTGATAGAGGCACGCCACCACCACCTGACGAGTGGGATGAAATGGTAAAAATTGCTAAAGAGAAATTCATGAAGAAGTAAAAATTAATTACATAGGTTTCAAACATCTGTGATCACATCAAAACCTTTAAAGCTTCCAACCACAGCAAGCCCTATAATGCATTTGGCAACGCCTTTGTCTTTTATTTTAAGCGCGACTTCATTCATAGTCGAACCTGACCCTACGGCATCATCGATCATTACAAGTCGTTCGAATTTTCGTTGCTCGGTTACAGCAAAGGTATTTTTTGCATTCGTGATGCGCTCCTCAAGCTTGTTAAGGGATTTTTGGGGAACAGGAATAATACCGCTAATTTTTTTAATGTCAACTACCGGCAGCGAAATCTTCAGTGAGTTTTCCATGAACTTCATTAGCTGTACCTCCCTTCGGATAGTGGGGGGAATAAAGGCGATGGCATCTGCGCGGTGAAAATAAATGAAACGCCTAATGCGATCTGCGATTTCATCCATCATAATTTTCATGAGAAATTTGTTCTGACCCTGCTTCGCGTAATGCAGTAGCGTACCAAGCCGCGTTTTCCCGAAACGTTCGATGGCATAAAAGTCGAGATAGTGAAGTTCATCCAAACCGATATAATCATAGCCTTTAGTATTTTTTAGCTTCTCCAGTCCGTTTACAACTCCCTCTTCAGTGTAGTATGGTGCATACTTGTTTTTCGTAAGCTTAAATTCCTGCAACGTTTTTTCAACGGGGAGATTTCGCTGATGGCACCAGCGAAAGAAGGCGGGTAACCCTTCCAATAATTCCCCTGTTTCCGTTACCACCAAAAAACTGAGCGAAAGGAATTCGTTGTCAACAAGAGGTATTTCAGGCAACTTCCCTAAAGATTCCGCCTGTTTTTCCTTCAATCGATAAATGGTTTTGGGTGTGCGCCCCAGCTTGGTAACCCGACCTTCACCAATCAATTGCTTCATGGCTACATGAACCATTTGTTTAGAAACCCCTAGGGTATCTGTCACCTCCTTAATTGTTAGCTCCTTGGTTTTTGAAAAGAG
>JBBRKB010000069.1:0-12704 GCA_038218385.1 Cytophagales bacterium
CGATTCAGGCTTTGTTGATATCTTCCGCCACAAATATCCTGAAGAAATAAAATATACGTATTGGAACTACATGTTCAATGCCCGCTCGCGCAATGTAGGCTGGCGAATTGATTATTTTATGATCAGTGAAGAGCTTGTGCCCAAAGTAAAAGATGCCATCATCTATAATGAATTTCATGGATCAGATCATTGCCCTGTAGGCATTCACTTCTGATCAATGGCTGTGTTTGATCACCTTGCCTTCGAGGTGAAAGACTACTTCTTCACCAATGTTTTTGATGTAGTCGCCAATACGTTCCAATCTTCTGATAATCGTATAGGTTTTGATGATCAGATCGGAGTTTTCTGGATCTTCTTTGATGAGTTTAGTAGCAATTTTTAAAGCGTGCTTCGTACTCTCATCGAGCTCGTCATCTTTTTCCGCTATGCGTTTGGCAGGCTCTACGCGATCATGTTCTACGGCTTCACCCATATCATCCAACATAGAGATGGCTATATTAACCATGCGTTTGGCGCTGAACTTTTCAAGGATGTGCAAGTTGGATTTCTTAATGTTCTTGGTAACAAACTTGGCGATGCTCTTACTATTATCGCCTATGCGCTCCAGGTTGGAACTGATTTTTAAGGTGGCCAAAACAAACCGTAAATCGGTGGCCACAGGATTATGAAGAGCCAAAATGTTTTCACAATCCCGGTCAATATTTAATTCAAGATCGTTGATCCGTTTTTCTTTTTGAAGAACATCTTTTGCCATTTTCATATTGCCATCCTCAATGGCACCTAGGCAACTGGCAAGTTGCTTTTTTGTAAGGTCAAGCATCTCAAGAAGATTTTCTTTTAATGCCTGTAATTCGGGATCTAATGTTACCATACTCAAATATACTAACCAAAGCGGCCAGTTACATAGTTTTCAGTTTGCTTGTTTTTAGGCTTGGTGAAAATCTCAGAAGTTTTCCCAAACTCGACAAGATCGCCAAGGTAGAAGAATGCTGTCTTGTCGCTGATGCGAGCGGCTTGTTGCATGTTGTGTGTTACGATGATGATGGTATATTGTTGCTTGAGTTCAGAAATGAGTTCTTCAATCTTAGATGTCGAGATAGGATCAAGTGCGGAAGCGGGTTCATCCATAAGAATTATGGATGGCTTCACAGCTAATGCTCGGGCTATGCACAACCGTTGCTGCTGGCCGCCCGACAAACTAAATGCCGATTTATTAAGCTGATCTTTCACCTCGCTCCATAGCGCTGCTTTTTTCAATGACTTCTCAACACGCTCGTTGATTTCTTTCTTGTCTTTTACGCCACGGATTTTCAGACCATAGGCAGCATTTTCAAAAATTGATTTTGGAAAGGGGTTTGGCTTTTGAAACACCATACCAATTTCCTGACGTAACTCTTCCAGCTTTACACTTTTCTTGTAAATGTCTTTTCCATTGATGAGGATGTCACCTTCTTTTCGGAAACCATCAATGTAATCATTCATGCGGTTGAACATGCGCAGGAAAGTAGACTTGCCACACCCTGATGGGCCGATGAATGCCGTTACGGAATTTTCCTTGATCTCCATGGTGATATCTTTCAGCACATGATTCGACCCGTAGAACGCATTCACCTTATAGGTTTCAATAATTTTCATCCATCACCAGTTTATTCGACTCTGCCATCTGTTCCGGAAGTACACAGCAACTCCATTCATCACAAAAGTAATAACAAGTAAGATAATAATGGCCGCGGCACCGTTCACCTGAAAATCATGCTGCGGTCGTGAGATCCAGTTAAATATTTGCATGGGCAAAACGGTAAACTCATCCATGGGGCCTTTTGGAACGAAGGGCACATAGGCAAGCGCACCAATCACAATCAACGGAGCTGTTTCACCAACGGCACGTGATAACGACAGTATAATACCGGTTAATATTCCCCCTGAAGCTGCCGGCAATATTTGATACCATATCGTTTGCCACTTGGTAGCACCCAGGCCATAGGAAGCTTCACGCAATGTTTTGGGCACGGCTTTCAATGCCTCGCGGGAAGCAACAATGATGATAGGCAAGATCAACAAAGATAAGGTCATAGCACCTGCCAACAGACTGCTGCCCATGTTCATAAGCCTAACGAATATTTCCAATCCTAAGAGTCCATAAATAATGGAGGGCACACCGGCCAGGTTGGCAATGTTTACTTCAATGATAGAGGCGAGCCTGTTCTTGGCTCCATATTCTTCCAGGTAAACACCCGCCGCTATTCCGGTGGGTATGGCAATTATAGCCGTGAGGCCAAGTATCCATAGGGTGCCGGTCCAGGCGGTGAGGATACCCGCCTTAGCAGCTTTACGTGATGGTAGACTAGTAATAAAATCCCAATCGATGCGGGTAAAACCTTCTCTAAAAATATTGATCATGAAAATAGCCAGGATCAATAACGCAATGGACATGCAGGCAATGCCCACATATTGAAATGCTTTGTCAATCAACCGATTTATTTTAAGTCTATTCATATTTTTCCTGGAACCGTTTTTTGATATAATAGCTCGCTAGATTCAAGAGGAACGTGAAGAGAAACAACGTTATGCCGGCTGCGAAAATCGTTTTGTATTCAAGCGATCCATGCTGCACATCGCCAAGGCTCACCTGCACAATGTAGGTGGTAATGGTTTCAACCCCACTGCGAGGATCCAGAGTAAGAACAGGTTGCTGACCCGCGGCAACGGCTACCACCATGGTTTCACCTACCGCACGGGCAATAGCTAAGATGATGGATACCAGAATCCCTGATGATGCTGCTGGAACCATCACTTTGAAAGCCGTTTGAAAACGTGTAGCACCCATGCCAAAGGAAGCTTCACGCAAGGACTTGGGTACGGCGTATAAGGCATCTTCACTCATGGAAGATACCATGGGCATAATCATAATGCCCATCACCAATCCTGCCGAAAGGGCATTGAAGGTATCAACACCGGGAATAAAACTTTGAAGCCAGGGTGTTACGACCGTAAGCGCAAAGAATCCATATACTACGGTGGGTATAGCGGCCAGTATTTCCATCACGGGCTTCACGCGCTTGCGCAGGCCTTTGGGTGCATATTCGCTTAGGTATATCGCTATGATCAAACCAAAAGGCATGGCTGTCATTATAGCAATGCCAGTGGTCAATAGGGTGCCCGTTAGCAATGGCAAAATGCCATAATGTTTTCGGGTGAATAGGGGAGTCCATTCCGTATCGGTCAAGAAATCCCACATCGATACCTCAGCGAAAAAAGAAAATGATTCAGAAACAAGTACCCAGATGATCCCTAAAGTAACGAGTATAGTAAGCATGGCGCTGAACGCTAAGCCTGCTTCAATTACTTTTTCTCTACGCTTTTTCAAAGGAGCTAAATGAGTGACAAATCAGTTCTTTGGTATAATGAGGTGTGTTTATTTTGCTGATGTAAAGTTGCTGAAATCAGTTAATCCACTTTTGTATTCTGCATCGGGCAGCGCTATATAGCCAACATCAGGCACCAATGTAGAAGCATTTTCTAAATAGAAATTGACAAACTTTACCACCTCTGGTCTTTTAGCGGCGGCATTGCTAACGTAAATAAAGATCGGTCTTGATAAGGGAGCGTAGGTTCCGTTTTTAACGGTTTCAGGTGTGGGAATAACAACACCACTGCCATTGTCTACGCCAATTAATTTTAGGTTGTCCTGATTTTCTTCAAAATACGCTAAGCCAAAAAAGCCAAGTGCATTTTTATCACCTGAAATTCCTTGCACCAATACATTATCATCTTCACTTGCCGTAAAGTCACCGCGGCTTGAGCCACTCTTGCCAACGATAGCTTCTGTAAAATAATCATAGGTACCGGACGCGACACCGGGACCATATAGATTGAAAGGTTCATCAGGCCAGCCTGCGCGTATTTGGCTCCATTTGGTAATGGTACCTTGTGCGGCGGGCTCCCATATTTTTTTCAACTCTTCAACCGTAATGTGATCCACCCAGGTATTTTCTTTATTGACAATAACAGCAAGCCCGTCAATGGCAATATTCAGTTTGATATAGGAAATGTTGTTCTCTTTGCAAGTTTGTGCTTCTTCATCCTTTATGGGTCTTGAAGCATTGTTGATATCCGATTCGTTTCGTGAGAATTTTTTAAAACCGCCACCTGTTCCCGACACGCCAATAGAAACTTTGACATCGGGTTGATTCCGCCTGAACTCCTCTGCAATGGCTTCCGTGATGGGATAAACGGTGCTGGATCCATCTATTTTGATTTCACCACTGAGCTTGCTTTCCTCCGTTGAGGGCGATTTAGATCCACAAGAAAACAAGGTGAAGCCCATAACGATGGCTGAGGCGAGAACGACAAATTTCTTCATAAAGAATGATTATTAAGTAAAATTTTGCGCAAATCTAATTGAAACTCAGCCCCTTCCTCAGGCTTTCAATGTTAACCTTATGTTAAATCATCCGCATTTAACGCAACACAAACCCCATTTCAAGCGAATTTCAATTCCAATGTTAAGTTAATGTTAAATCATAATTAACAATTACATAACATATAAGAAACATGTGATTTTGGTATTAGGCTCAATGTTAATTTTGGGCGAAATAATTATTAATTAATTGATAACTGTATGTTACGAAACCCCTTACGCGTAACCCTTTTTATGATCATGGCAACCGTGGGTTTAAGTGCCCAGGATATTACCAAGAATAAATTCGGAAAAGGTATGATGGTAGTTGCCCAGGATTCATCCTTCAGTTTTAAGGTCGGTGTGCGTGTGCAAACCCTTTACATGGGCATTCAGAATTTGGAGACTAGTCAATACGTAGATCGCTTTCAGATACGAAGGGCCCGACTAAAGTTTGATGGATTTGCCTACACGCCCAAACTCACCTATAAAATTGAACTCGGTCTATCCAATACCGATATGGCGGGAGGTGATATTGCTGAATTGGGAAAATCGGCCAATATGATCCTCGATGCAGTGTTGAAATATAACTTCTATAAAAAGTGGAGTGTGTGGTTTGGTCAGACAAAATTACCCGGAAATATAGAGCGGATCATATCATCACAAAATATGCAGTTTGTTGATCGCAGCAGTTTGAACAACCACTTCAACATTGACCGCGACAAAGGTGTACAATTGAATTATAGCGGAGAAAAATTCCGATTTATTTCAGCGATCTCAGATGGCGAAGGAAGAAATGTGACGGTAGACAATGCCGGTGGGTATGATTATACCAACCGTATGGAATGGTTGCCAATGGGTGCCTTTACCGGGGAAAGTGAATATTCCGGATCGGATTTGAAGCGCGAACCTGCTCCACGATTAATGTTGGCTGTTGTCTACGATTATAACGACCGCGCATCACGCCAGCGTGGACAGTTGGGTGAATATATGCCTCAGCAAAGAACGTTACGAGCCGTGTTTGCCGATGCACATTTTAAGTGGAATGGCTTTTCTTCCATGATGGAATATGCTTATAAAGAAGCGCCCGAAGGTACCGTTGTGGGAACCGATAACAATGGGAAACTGATCAGCTATTACACGGGCAGTGGTTTCAATTGGGCTGTAGGGTATTTGTTTAAAAACAAGGTAGAGTTTGCTGCCCGCTTCACCAATGTGACACCACAAAAAATAACGTTGCGCGAGCGTGAAAACCAATATACACTGGGTGTTTCTAAATACTTTGTAGGTCACGCACTCAAAATACAATCAGACATAACGTACATTGATGAAGCCAATAGCGATGCAGAACTTATGTATCGGTTTCAGGTAGAATTTGCATTATAAATTAATGTAATGCGCGAGTGCAATGGTGTTGGTTGAAAAATGATGATGCAGGTTGCTTTAGCAATCAATTGATTCTGGAATGTGTTAATCTATCCGTTCAATGTCAGCACCTAATGCTTGAAGACGTTTGTCAATGTTCTGATAACCCCGATCGATTTGATCGATGTTGGAAATTTCACTCACGCCATTCGCGGAAAGTGCAGCGATGAGAAGAGCCACACCTGCGCGTATATCCGGTGATGACATTTTGATCCCTTTCAGTTGCTGCTTGCGATCAAGGCCAATAACGGTTGCACGGTGTGGATCGCAGAGAATAATTTGCGCACCCATGTCGATCAGTTTATCAACAAAAAACAATCTGCTCTCAAACATCTTTTGATGAATGAGTACAGTGCCTCTTGCTTGTGTAGCAATAACCAATACAATGCTCAGCAAGTCAGGTGTGAATCCTGGCCATGGCGCATCAGCGATTGTTAATATCGATCCGTCAATAAAAGTTTCTATAGCGTATCGTTCTTGCGCAGGAATGTGAATGTCATCGCCTTTGATTTCCATTTTAATTCCTAGTCGCCCAAAAATCTCGGGTATGATACCGAGCATGTCGATGCGGCAATTTTTAATGGTGATCTCAGATTGTGTCATAGCGGCCAGGCCGATGAAACTTCCAATCTCAATCATATCAGGAAGCAATGTATGTTCAGTGCCGTTGAGTTTGGTTACACCTTCAATGTAGAGTAAGTTGGAGCCGATGCCCGTAATCTTTGCACCCATCCTGTTAAGCATGAGGCATAGCTGTTGAAGGTAAGGCTCACATGCTGCGTTGTAGATAGTCGTTTGTCCTTTGGCCAATACAGCGGCCATCAAAATGTTGGCTGTGCCCGTCACCGATGCTTCATCCAATAACATGTAGCAGCCTTGCAAGGATGTGGCATCAATATGAAAGAGATGGTTCTCTGCATCAAAATTGAATTTGGCTCCTAATTTTTGAAAACCAAGGAAGTGGGTATCTAATCTTCTTCTTCCAATTTTATCACCTCCGGGTTTTGGAAGACTTGCCTTACCATAGCGCGCCAGTATAGGGCCAAGCAGCATGACAGAACCACGCAACGAAGCGGCCTTCTGGCGGTACTCCTCTGTTTCTAAAAATTTAATGTTAATGTCAGATGCTGTAAAGCGATATGATTCTGTGCTGAGTTTTTCCACTTTGCATCCCATACTACCAATCAACTCAATGAGTTTGTTCACATCCCGTATGTCGGGAATGTTGTTGATGGTGACAGGCTGATCGGTGAGGAGGACGGCACTGATGATTTGTAGTGCTTCGTTCTTTGCGCCTTGCGGAATAATTTCTCCGGCAAGTTTTTTTCCGCCGCGGATTTTAAAAATACTCATGAGAAATGAGTGGATTTAGGATTGATGAATAAACTCTATAAAAATAATAGCTACAAGCCATGAGCTATGCGTTTACACCTCTCGCAACTTGCAGTGAAAATGCGTAGTTTTTCTACTGCCCTCTTCTGCGTTGGCCGCCCCTGTTCTTGTTGAACGGACGATGACCCCCACCACCACCACCATTACCTTGCTGGCGTGAACCGCTGTTTTGCTGAGGTTTTGCTTTCTTGCGTTCCTTGTATAGTTTTTCGAAGAGGTTGTCTTCGCGTACTTTGTCAACATCCATGGTTAACTCACCACCCGACAATAGCTTAAGGTCTTTAATAATGACGGAATCGTCAAGGGCTTCTTTGTTCCAATTGCTGTAGAATGTTTTCATCAGCTTGCCCAGGTAGATCACAGCATCTTCTTTCTCTTGTGGATCTTCCAGTAGCATGGCTTCTTTCACCAGGCGTTCAATATTTTTGCCGTAATGTTTGTACCGTATCGGACTCTGGGGGTACACCATCCGCAGGGGTTTTTTAAAAAGAATCTCCCTTTCTGGAACCGGAAAAGGATTGTTTACTTCTAAGTTAAAATCGGCTATGATATAAAGATCATCCCAAAGACGTTGCGGATTCTCGGGTTGTTCCCCCAAGCTTGGTGTTAATTGTTTGATGAGTTCGATAAGTGTGAACGCCATCTCCGTGCGCTTTTCTTTGTCGGGTTCATTGCGAATGTGCTCTACCAACTTCTGAACGTTGCGGCCATATTCTTTTAAAATAATACCGGGACGCTGCGTATTGTATTCTCCTATCATGATGTAATTGTTCCGTGTTGAAAAAAATCTTGTAAGTAAGATGTTGTGTGGAGGTTTCTTTGGCCTCCTTAGTTTAGTTACCTGTTTAATACTTTTAGGCTCAACTGTGAATTTTCAGTTTAGCAAAGCTAAGCAATAAGGTCTTCTCACCAAAATTGTCAAATTGTATCCTGGCCTTCCGATCTGGCCCCTGTGTATCCATTTGAGTGACAACCCCATACCCAAACTTAGGATGCTCCACTTTCATACCCTGTTGAAGAGCGGATGTGTCGCTGGGAGTGAAATCTGCCGGGGCGCGATAAGGAGATTTTGTAGGCGCCGGTGAGGAGCTAACGGTTTTCTTAATTCCTTTTACAAGTGTCTTGGCATAATTGCCTGAAGGTGCCGGTGTTGATTCATAAGCACTAAAGCGGTTGCTCACCTTTATAAAGCCCGAGTCAATGTCATCGAGAAAACGGCTCGGCTCACAATTTTTCAATCGCCCATACCGATAGCGGGTTAACGCGTAGGAGATAAAAAGTTTTTTCTCGGCACGCGTGATGGCCACATAAAACAACCTGCGCTCTTCTTCTAATTCTGCACGGCTGCTCAACATCATTTGTGAGGGAAACAAATCTTCCTCAAGCCCCACAATGTAGACGTATTTAAACTCAAGCCCTTTCGCCATGTGTATGGTCATCAGGGTAACTTTTTCCGGGTCTTTGTCTTTATCGTCATCCTGGCTGGTGGCCAATGATACTTCCTGAAGAAAAGAACCGAGGCTTTTCTCTTGCTGGTCTGGGTTGTCAACAAATTCTTTTATGGCGTTCAATAATTCCTGAACATTTTCATGACGACTCATCCCTTCAATGGTTTTGTCTTCATGAAGTTCGCGAAGCAAACCCGATCCTTTGGCAATTTCAAAGGCAGCATCATAAGCATCTTTGCGTTCTGTCTCCAACCCAAAGCGTTTGATCATGTTAACAAAATCTTCTATTGGCCCCGCAGCCCTTCCACCTACAAATGATCCTGCATTTTGAACCACCTCCCAGATGGGCATGTCATGGTCATTCGCTGCTACAATTATTTTATCCACCGTAGAATCGCCAATGCCGCGCTTAGGCAAATTGATAATCCTTCTGAACGAAGCTTCATCTTGTTGGTTCAGTGTGAAGCGCAAGTAAGCAAGCAAGTCTTTGATTTCTTTGCGTTGATAAAACGAAAGGCCACCAATAATCCGGTATTTGATATTCAACCTTCTCAGCGACTCTTCAATGGCACGTGACTGGCTGTTGGTACGGTACAAAATCACGAAGTCGCTGAACTTCAGTTGATGTTGCATCTTCTCTTCAAAGATGGAAGAGGCTACCAATCTTCCTTCTTCATTATCGGAAACTGCTTTGATGAGTTCGATTAGCGAGCCATCTTCATTTTGTGTCCATACATTTTTGGGAAGTTGTGCGCGGTTCTTTTTGATTACCGAGTTGGCCGCGTTCACAATGTTTTGGGTAGAGCGATAATTTTGCTCCAGTTTTATAACGCGCAACTCAGGGTAGTCGCGCTCGAAATTTAATATGTTGGAAATGTCCGCACCACGAAAGGCATAAATACTTTGAGCATCATCACCCACCACGCATACATTCTGTCGCACAGCGGCCAACATGCGGATGATGTAGTATTGGCATAAGTTCGTATCCTGAAACTCATCTACCAATACATAATGAAACCGGTGTTGATATTTATTTAATACTTCTAAATGTTCGCGAAAGAGTTTGTCGGTGTTGAACAAGAGATCGTCAAAGTCCATCGCGCCCGCTTTGAAGCAACGCAAGGAATAGAGCCTGTAAATTTTTCCAATCTCGGGGCGCATGTTGGCGGCATCATCACCCATGAGCTCGGCATTGTTTAAGTATTGTGCCCAGCTAATAAGCCTGTTCTTGGCGGCAGAAATCCGGTTGAACACCGTGCTTGCTTTGTAGGCTGTGTCATCAAGTCCCAATTCCTTGACAATATTTTTTATCAATGTTTTGGAATCGTCTGTATCATAGATCGTAAAATTTGCAGGGTAGCCTAAATGCGTTGCCTCCGCTCTAAGAATTCGCGCAAACACCGCGTGAAAGGTTCCCATCCATAGGTTACGTGCATCGTTGCCTACTATTTTCTCAATACGATGGCGCATTTCTTTGGCCGCCTTGTTGGTGAAAGTAAGTGCCAATATATTAAAGGGATCAACCCCTTTTGTTTGGATCAAGTGGGCAATCCTAAGTGTAAGCACACGCGTCTTACCCGATCCGGCACCGGCAATGAGCATGCACGGTCCTTCGGTATTTAAAACCCCCTCACGCTGCGGCTCATTCAAACTCTCTATATAATCCATCATATGGTCTGCAAATTAAAACACCCAATCCATCCAGACGATTGGCTTCTGTAATTTTTCTGATTTTTTTTACGCTAATTGAAAAGAATGTACTTTTGACAAACCACTCCCCACAATTGTACGACAAACATAAAATTTCTTTTAATGCTTTCCCTGATGATGGGCTTAGCGTGGTAGCGGCAGAGCCGTGGTTTAAAGTAAAGGTTCAAGTCATTCAACAATATCTGCAATCTTTTGTGGCGCAAGCTGCCGGAAGTGTGGACGAAATTATTTTTGTTGATTTGTTTGCGGGCAGCGGTTTATACTGCTCGGGCTATCAACGGGAAATTTTTGCAGCACCTTCGTTGGCATGCTTGTCATTGGGTTTGCCCATCAGCCGTTGGATTTTTTGTGAATCAGAACCCGAAGCCTTCAGCGTGTTAAAGGTTCGGGTAAATAAATATTTTAGGGATCAAAATGTTTTACTTCAAGAGGGAAAGCAGCGCGACATGTTGGATAAATTCCGCTACTACATTCCGCCATCAAAGGGAGGACATAAAGTTGCCAGCCTGTGCCTGATCGATCCTTTCTCATTCGATATTGAGTTTGACTTTATTGAGAAATTGGCAGCAATGGGTTTTAGTTTTATCATTCCGTATACATTTCCTTTGAATGAGAAAGTAAACCATACCTTCTACCTGGATACACAACGAAGCAAGTTGACCTCATACCTTCGTAACCTTGATGCCTTAAAGGACATTCAAAGCAACGCCTCATTTTATAAGCGGTTGGTGCAGACCCATCAGCGCAACATGCTTTCCCTGGGTTTACATGTTTCCGTATCACATCATAAACTGGAATCACGGATGATGGATGTGCCCACGTACGCGATGGGCTTCTTTTCAAAACAATTTTTGGCGAAGGCCATCCAAAAAGATATTCAGACAACCACATCACAACAATTTCAGTTATTTTCATAAATTAAAAAATTAACAACAGTGTCATGATAAAAGTAGGGGAGGTATTGGTTTCGGATGACATAGCATCAAAAGAGTTTGTTTGCAACCTCGAAAAATGCAAAGGGGCTTGTTGTGTTGAGGGAGACTACGGTGCGCCACTGGAGGAGGACGAACTTGATATTTTAAAAAAGATATATCCTAAAATAAAATCCTATCTCACCAAAGAAGGAATAGAAGCCATAGAAGAACAGGGCACACACGTTATCGATCCCGATGGTGATTACTCAACCCCCACTATTGGCGGGAGAGAATGTGCCTACTCGCGCTATGACGAAAGGGGAATATTAAAATGTGGAATTGAAGAGGCCCACAAAGACGGTAAGATAGAATTCAAAAAGCCCATCTCATGTCACTTGTATCCCATCCGCATTGTTAAGAAAAAAGATTTTGAAGCTGTTAATTATAGTAAATGGAGTATCTGCTCACCCGCCTGTGCATTTGGCAAAGAACTTCAGGTACCGTTGTATAAATTTTTGAAAGATCCGTTGATCCGAAAATATGGTGCCGCATGGTACGATGAGTTGGTAACTTTGATTGAGCAATCCGCAGGCTCAAAAAATAAAGTGACTGGCAAGAAGAGAAAGTCCTAAACTATCGCAGAAAACTTATCCCCTCAAGAGGTTCTTGAGAGAGGGTAGGGCGAGGTTAATACGCCACACCTTGTCAAGCTCTTGATCGATAAGATTATTTAACTGGCTTTTTAACAAACTTCCGTGGATCCAGCGGAGCCATGTATACTTGTTCTTGACAAATAACCTCGTTCGTGCGACTCAAAAAGTGAAGGCACGCCACATAACATATGTATACCCCAGGCGCGTATGCAGTTTCTTGAAAGTGTGTGCGCCCGACCGCGTGTTTTGTGTTTTTGTGCTTGATGAAAATCTGAAGAACTTACCGAAGCCACTTTCATCTGGCTCACTCAAGCTCGCTGGAAATTTTGCATAAATGTTCTTCGCCAATTTCAACAGGACTTGAACGAAAACACAAAAAACGCTAGCTTAGAGAAATTAACAACGCGTGGCGCCCGTGGCATACACAAGCGTTAGCGGTCATTGTAAAGCGACATCCACCATACAACCAACAGACAATAATTATGAATAACAAAGACAAATCTTTAGCATTTTCAAACGGAGAGTTTGAAAAGATTTATGGCTTCATTGCAGACAATGCTGTATGGACGGTTGTCGAAGAAGATACTTTTACAGGCAAAAAAGCAATTATTGACAATTGCGAAAAAGTTGCAAATTATTTTAAGTCAGTAACGACAGAATTTGAAACGCTTAACGTAATCGAAGAAAATAAAAAAGTGGTTATAAATGGGACAGCGGAATTTTTAAAAGATAACGAACGAGTTTCATTTGTGTCTGCTTCTGA
>JBBRKB010000070.1:0-12688 GCA_038218385.1 Cytophagales bacterium
AAGAATTTGTTTTCAGAGGTCTTATTCAAACTGAACTTCAAAAAGCAACCCGCAATCCCCATGTGTCTATCTGGATAGCAGCAGTTTTATTCAGCGCTATTCACATGCAATTCTTTGGCTTTGTGCCGCGACTGCTTTTAGGAGCGTTGTTTGGTTATCTTTATTACTGGTCGGGCAATCTTACCATGTCCATCGTGGCACATTTTGTGAACAATGGATTTGCTGTAGTGGGCATGTATTTATATCAACAAGGTAAGTTTGATTTCAATGTAGAAGGCACAGATGCGGCTCCACTATCGGCTGTGTTGGTAAGTGGCGTTATCACTGCTGCACTCCTCTACTATTTCAGAAAAATTTATCGCGATGGGCAATCCGGTATTGAATCTTAATATGCACATTTACAGCCTTTGAATTTTGCTATCTAAACTATCACGATATAACAACCTTACCCAACGCATCATCACGGGCTTATTGGGTTCTGCCGGAATCATCGCAGCTATATGCTTAAGCGAGTGGACGTACTTCCTGGTGTTCTTCATCATTTGTTTTTTTTCATTGCTTGAATTTTACAAACTCGTGGGGTTGGATGGCATGGAGCCTCAACGTTGGTTCGGCACCTTCTGCGGAGTTTTTATTTTTACCTTGTCCTTTTTGATTGAGTTCGGAAAAATCTCATATGTATTTTATTATTTAATTTTTCCCATCGTCTCCTGTTTGTACATGATCAAGTTGTACAAAAAGTTTGAGCGCAAGCCGTTCACCAACATTGCGTATACTTTTTTAGGAATACTTTACATTGCAGTTCCTTTTTCGTTGTTGAACATTGCTGTATTTGAAGATGGCCATTACAACTTTGAAATTATTTTTGGTTGTTTGTTCATTCTTTGGGCAAGTGATACGGGTGCGTATTTTGCCGGAACATTTTTCGGGAAACGTAAATTGTTTGAACGCATCTCACCCAAAAAAACATGGGAAGGTTTTTTTGGCGGAGCTGCGCTCGCTTTGATTTTCGCCCATGGCTTATCCTGTTACTTTCATACCTATGATCTGATCCAGTGGATGATGATTGGCGTGATCATTATCATTGGTGGAACCTTTGGTGATTTGGTTGAATCCTTATTAAAAAGGAGTATTGAAATAAAAGATAGCGGAAACAGCATTCCGGGTCATGGTGGTTTTCTCGATCGATTTGATGGATTGTTGATTAGTGCTCCGTTTATAGTAGCCTATCTGAAGATTTTCTAGTTTCCTTGTTAAAGAATTTCTTATGAGGTATTACTGTTTATTCTTACTGCTGATATTAATTTGTTGTACGCACAACGAAAAGGGGGTTACTGAGAACAATGAAAGTAGTGATACTATGGTTGTGGAGACACAGCAAGACCAAGACCAAAGGACTGAAGTTGTGGAGGCTGACTCAGGAACGGAGACTGATTGTATATTTAATGACGACTCCAAAGGCTTAACAACTGAGTGGTTGACAAATCTCAATAAGCAAAATTTTGTTTGGAATGAGGATCTTGAGCAAGCCTTGTTAACCATGGGAAAAGATTCGGTCTCTATTTCAAGAGGAGGTTGTTATCATTTTGGTGAGATGGTATCACTGAAGGTCTCTTCTAAAAGTCACCCGGTTTCTGATTCAACATTTTGGATTTCTAAAGCGCTTGAATTAGCAAAGGAATTTCAGATGGAAGTCTATGTTGAAATGATTGAATTGAAAATGATTCGCAAGACTGGCGACAATGTGAATAGCGTATGGTACGAATTTGATGATCCGGAGGAAAATGATAATTTGATATTCAATGGCATTGAGATCAATTTTGAAGGCGAGTATCCCGTACTTTCTATGAGTCAATATTACAATTAGTTGTTTTCTCGTTACGTGCAGGAAAATCCAAAATTTTAATTGACTGAATAATTCAGCTTCATTGAAAGACTTTTCAATACATTATTTCGAGTACACTTCATTTCTAAAATTTAAATTACCTTAAACCCATCATTGGAATAGGTTCGTCTTGAAAGACCTCACTTCATGACAATGGAAATTACTTTATCTTTGCAATCGTTTTAGAAACCAGAAAAACAAGTCTATGGCGTATATCGAACCGGCACCGCTAAAGGATAAAGAAAATCCTTTTGAAGCAATGATGTCCCGCTTTCAAGTGGCCTCCCAAATACTCGGCCTTGAAGAAGAAATTTATAATGTATTAAAATCACCCGCCAAGCAAGTGATCGTATCACTGCCCGTCACGATGGATGATGGTAGCATTAAAGTTTTTGAAGGCTTTCGTGTTATACATTCTAACATACTCGGGCCGTCCAAAGGTGGCATACGCTACGATCCTCATGTGAACCTGGACGAAGTAAAAGCACTGGCCGCATGGATGACCTGGAAATGTGCAGTAGTCGATATTCCTTACGGTGGCGCGAAAGGTGGCATCACCTGCAACCCACGTGAAATGTCTTCGGGTGAAATAGAGCGACTCACACGCTCTTACACTACATCGATGGCGGATATTTTTGGTCCCGACAAAGACATACCTGCACCAGACATGGGCACAGGCCCACGCGAGATGGCGTGGCTCATGGATGAATATTCCAAAATGCAAGGCATGACGGTAAATGCCGTAGTGACAGGTAAGCCCATCGTACTGGGAGGATCGTTAGGCCGCACCGAAGCAACGGGCAGAGGTGTAATGGTATCAGCCATGGCGGCTATGGAAAAATTGAAAATCAATCCTTACAAAGCTACATGTGCAGTACAAGGTTTTGGTAATGTAGGTTCGTGGGCCTCTGCGTTGCTGCACGAGCGCGGACTTATTGTGCAAGCTATCAGTGACCTGTCGGGCGCATATTATAATGAGAAAGGACTTGACGTCACACGTGCCATTGCTTATCGCGATAGCAACAGAGGATCGCTTACCGGTTTTGATGGTGCCGAAAAAATAAAAAATGAAGATCTCCTCACCTTACCTGTCGATGTGCTTGTGCCTGCCGCTACAGAAGATGTGATCAATAGCACGAACAGTCCGAACATACAGGCACGGTTGATTGTGGAAGGAGCCAACGGGCCAACATCATCAAGGGCTGATAACATCATCAATGAAAAAGGAATAATGGTAGTGCCCGACATATTGGCGAATGCGGGTGGTGTCACCGTTTCGTATTTTGAATGGATACAAAACCGATTGGGATATAAGTGGACGGCTGATCGTGTGAACAGAAGATCGGATCGGATTATGAAAGATGCTTTCAATACAGTATTTAAAATCGCGCAAGATTATAAAGTTCCCATGCGGATTGCTGCCTACATGGTGGCCATTGATAAAGTAGCCAAGACCTATAAATACAGGGGAGGATACTAATCTCTCCCATTTGGACTTTAGCCAAGGAGGACAATTTGAAAGCCACGCATCTCTTGTTTTGTAAATAGTTCTTACCTTTGAATTCAACTTTTAGTTAATCCGATGAACATTCATAAAGAAGGCCGCGTAATATTGTTTGTTTTGTTAGTGGTGTTGTTTGCCATAAGCTGGGCCATTGTACGGTTTCTACCGGAGAGGGTGCTGGTTCAAAATGTAGTCATTGCGGCTAGTTTGATTTTCTATTTGCTCATCCTGCAATTTTTCAGAAACCCTTTATTTAATATTACCCAAAATGAAAATCAGGTATTGGCTCCTGCCGATGGTAAAGTGGTGGTGATCGAGCCCACAGAAGAGACCGAATACTTTAAAGAAAGAAGAATCCAGGTTTCCATTTTCATGTCCCCCGTCAACGTGCATGTGAACCGCATGCCAGTAGCGGGCGTCATCAGTTTTTGTACCTATCATGCCGGCAAATATTTAGTGGCATGGCATCCTAAATCAAGCACGGAAAACGAACGCACAACCGTGGTGGTGAAGATGAAAGACGGTGTAGAGATTTTGTTCCGCCAAATTGCAGGAGCGCTTGCCCGCCGCATAAAATGGTATGTAAAAGAAGGACAGCAAGTTGAACAAGGTGAAGAATTTGGTTTTATAAAATTCGGATCAAGGGTGGATGTCTTCCTTCCGTTATCAGCTAAAATAAAGGTTTCCTTAGGTGACAAAACTTCTGGCGGCAAGACGGTGATTGCTGAATTGTCTTGAAGAATTTCACTAAAATAGCACCTAACAATTGTTGCTATTTTTTTTTCTGGGTAGCTTTATACTATTGTAAAACCATCCGATCATCAATGAATAAGAGTTGAGCCGATCGGATTAAAGAATTTTTCAGATGCCTCATTTTCAATCCATAAAATTTCCTTCCAATTCCCAGAATTTTTTCGGAACCCTTAACCAACGGGTGAACGAATATTTCAAATCCCAAAATATGAGCCGGCATGCAAACGGCACAATGGTTTTCAAGACCGTATTCATGTTTGCGCTGTACCTTGTTCCCTATATTTTAATTTTGACACAAACAATCACCGGCACTATGGGCTTGTTTATGGCTTGCATCGTAATGGGTTTAGGTGTAGGAGGAATTGGCCTCTCTGTCATGCACGATGCCAATCATGGAGCCTATTCAAAAAAGATGTGGGTGAATAATGTAATGAGCTACTCACTCAACGTAATTGGAGGCAATGCCATCAACTGGAAAATACAACACAATGTATTGCACCATACGTACACGAATATTTACGAAGCAGACGAAGATATAAGTCCGCGGGGCGTGTTGCGCATGTCGCCCTTCTCTGACTGGAAACCAATTCACCGTTTTCAATTTATGTATGCGTGGTTTTTCTACGGACTTATGACCATCGTATGGATATCGGTAAAAGATTTTGACCGCATTATCAAGTATGCCAAAGAAGGATTGGTGCAAAAGCAAAAGGCGAACCTTACCCGGGAATGGATCATTCTCATAGTATCAAAATTGATCTTTTTTTTCTATCTGATTGTGTTGCCTGCTTTATTAACTCCCATTCTGTGGTGGCAAGCCTTGATAGGTGTTTTGATTATGCACTACATAGCTGGTTTCATTCTGGCCATTATTTTTCAACCCGCCCATGTGATTGATGGTACGGAGTATCCCATGCCAGATGCTGATGGCAACATGGAAAATGCGTGGGCCATTCATCAGCTTCACACCACAACCAATTTTGCTAACAACAGTAAATGGTTTTCGTGGTATGTGGGCGGATTAAATTTTCAAGTAGAACATCACCTGTTTCCAACGGTGTGTCATGTTCATTATAAAGACATTTCAAAAATTGTTAAGCAAACAGCTGAGGAATTCAACCTTCCCTACAAATCACAACCGACATTTGCGAAAGCGCTGGTGCTTCATACCAAACTGTTGAAAGAGCTGGGCAAGAAGCCGGAGCGCATTGATCCCGTTTTGGCACATGCCTGATCGCTCTGTTATTCTTTCGGCTTGTCGTTAGTGAATTTTAAAAATTCCTTTTCTGGAAGAATAGGCAATCACTTGCTTATTCATTTGTAAATTCACAATTAATTTTCTTATCCATGAAGGTGCTTGTTATTGAAGATGAAGTAGGCGTGTCCTCTTTTATAAAAAGAGGATTGGAAGAGAACGGCATGCAAGTGACACAAGCTTTTGATGGTGTCACCGGATTGAAACTTGCGCTAGGCAATCTGTTTGATGTTATTGTTTTAGACATCATTATGCCCGAGATGAATGGACTGGAAGTGTGCGCAAAGTTACGTAAGGAATATGGCGGTTCTATTGCTATTTTAATGCTAACAGCGGCCGGCACTACCGATGATATTGTTGACGGTCTCAACACAGGGGCTGACGATTATCTGATAAAGCCCTTTAAGTTCAGAGAACTATTGGCACGCATACGTGCACTTTCACGCCGCAAGACACAAATGCCTCGTGAGCTTAAAGCCCTCGATCTTATCTTAAATAATGACACCAAAGGAGTGGCGCGTGGCGGAACTCAGATTGACCTTACGGCTCGTGAATACCGACTGCTTGAGTACCTGCTTACGCATAAAAACCGCGTTGTTTCCAGAATGGATATCCTGGAAAACGTTTGGGATGTCAATCATGACTTAGGTACCAATGTAGTAGAGGTTTATATTAATTACCTCCGAAAGAAAATTGATTACACGTTTGACACACCGCTCATCAAAACAGTAGTAGGCATGGGCTATATGATAAAGGATGTATGATATCCAAGAAGATTTCTATGTGCCTCTAAAAAAATCATCAACAAATGAAAATTAGAAACAGGCTTACCTTATCATTCAGCATTGTTGTCATCGTGATTTTTTTGGTGTTTTCGTGCACGGTATATCTTTTCTCTGCTGCCTATCGTAAGAGTGAATTCAATAACCGGCTAAAGCAACGCATTGACATCACGGAGAAAATTTTCTTAGAGAAGTCAAACTCACCATTAGATTACAAAAAAATACAAGAACAATTTCTCAACAAACTCCCGGAGGAAACGGAAGAAGTGATTGACCTGTTACCCGATTATAAGGCGGCATTAAAAAATAAATATCCCGAAGATTTTTTAAATGAATTGTCTGTCAACAACGAATCATTTTTTCAGATAGATGACCGACAAGGTGGAGGAAAAATTTTTCACGTGAATGGCAACGATTATGTGGTCTTGCTTACGGCTGTGGATTATGTTGGTATCCGCATGATGAACCATCTCATCATCGTGATTGTGATCGTGATGGCAATCTCTATTGTCGTAACTATTTTGCTTAGCCACTTGATTTCCGGCAATTTGCTAAGTCGTATTTCTACCAAAATAAAACAGGCCAATTCGATAAGCGCCAAAAATCTTCACGATCGTCTGGCTGTAATCGACCCAAATGATGAGATGGGCGAACTTGCCATTGCGTTTAATAATTTACTCGATCGTGTAGAGCAGGCATTCTACACACAGAAACTTTTTATTGACAATGCATCACATGAAATCCGCAATCCCCTTACGGCCATAATGGGAGAAGCAGATTATATTTTAGAAAAAACCCGTACAACAGAAGAGTACCAGAATTCCTTTGCCTCTGTTGCCCGCGAAGCCGATCGGTTGAACGAGCTCGTAAATGACCTGCTGCAACTTGCCGGCATCACACGCAAAGATGTAACCTTCAGTCGTGAACTTATATCCGTTTATGATCTGCTTGTTGGGGCAAAAGAAAAATTAGATGCACAGTTCCCCAACAACCAGGTTCAATTAGATTCCATTAAAAAAGAAATGGCGAATCAAATTTTTATTGAAGGAAATAAACACTTACTCACCACGGCATTGTTTAACCTGATGGACAACGCTACTAAATATTCATCCTTTAAGCCAGTTCCTGTTTTACTATCACGAGAGGTTAAGGGTAGTATTGAAATAAGTATACACGATGAAGGGATTGGAATTCCAGGAAATGATTTGAAAAATATAACGCAACCCTTTCACCGCGCTTCCAATGTGCGAGGTATTCAGGGAACGGGAATAGGAATACCCCTCACCCTTAAAATTATTGAACTTCATAGCGGCACATTAAAGGTGGAGTCCATACTCAGTTCAGGAACGGTGGCAAAGGTGCGCCTCCCGTGTGCAGTCGGTAGTCTCTAATTTGATTTTAATGTGGCTCTAATTGCCCTCTAAGATCACCTCTCTATTCTTGCGCCTCACAAAAAATAAGGAGCGATGGAGAAAACAAACAAACCAGGAATGTTTAATCATCTAAAGCAAGATCTGCCTGCGAGCGTAGTTGTGTTTTTTGTAGCTGTGCCTTTGTGTTTGGGCATTGCCCTGGCCAGTGGTGCGCCCTTGTTTACGGGTATCATTGCGGGTATAGTGGGTGGAATTGTAGTAGGTGCTATTAGCAATTCATCGCTAGGTGTCAGTGGCCCTGCTGCCGGGCTTACCGTGATCGTGCTTACCTCTATACAATCATTGGGCGTGTTCGAAGCCTTTTTGGTGGCCGTTGTCTTGGCAGGTGTTTTTCAGATTATCTTAGGTGTACTTCGTGCGGGTATCATTGGGTATTATTTTCCTTCGGCAGTTATCAAAGGAATGCTCACCGCTATCGGTATCATTATCATCATCAAACAAATACCACATGCCCTAGGCTATGATGCAGACTATGAAGGAGATCTTTCCTTTGCGCAAGCCGATGGTGAGAATTCGTTTTCGGAACTTATAAAAATGCTCGATGCTGTGACGCCAGGGGCTATTGTCGTGTGTTTATTGTCCATGTTGATATTGATTGTTTGGGAATCAAACAGCATCAAAAAACATCCGGTGCTGAAATTTATCCAGGGACCATTGGTAGCGGTAGTGGTCGGTATTTTTTATCAAATCGTTATGTCAAACGTATATCCCCAATTGGCATTGGAGAAACAACACTTGGTGAGTGTGCCCGTGGCAGATAATTTTATGGGTTTTATAAGTCAGTTTACGTTCCCCGACTTTAGTTATATAACCAAAAGTGAAATTTGGATTACAGCCATGACTCTTGCTGTAGTGGCCAGCCTGGAATCTTTGCTATCTGTAGAGGCCACCGATAAGTTGGATCCTAATAAAAGATTGACCAATACTAACCGCGAACTCTTGGCGCAAGGCACAGGTAATATTATATCCGGATTGATAGGTGGATTGCCCGTTACCCAAGTGATACTTCGTAGCTCGGCCAACATTCAATCAGGCGCGCAAACAAAACTGTCAGCTATTTTACATGGTGTGTTGTTATTGCTATGTGTGGCGTTGATTCCATTTATTCTCAACTTAGTGCCACTTGCTGTTTTGGCTGCCATCTTGTTTGTCATTGGTTTCAAATTGGCCAAGCCTACTACCTTTAAAGAAATGTATGTATTAGGGTGGGGACAATTCCTTCCCTTCATAGCTACCGTTATAGGTGTGGTCTTTACCGATTTGCTCATCGGCATTACATTAGGTGTATGTGTGGCCGTCATTATTCTTTTGAAGAACAGTTTTAAAAATTCTCACTTTCTGCATATTGAAAATAACAATGGCAACAAACATGTGAAAATGACACTGGCTGAGGAAGTGTATTTCCTCAACAAGGCAACGATTCTAAATGAACTGAACAAATTGACTTCAGGTAGTTCTATCACTATCGACACAAGCCGAAGTGTGAACATTGACCATGATGTTAAAGAAATTATTCAGGATTTCAGAAAGTCGGCTGTCTCAAAAGATATACAGGTGACGATTATAGAATATCGCGAGCCAAAGGAAATCCATAATGGAGCAGCTATTAACGAAAATAATAAGGAAGAGAAATTTACAAACGTATAACGCATGAGATTTGCCGACATACACGTGAAGGACATCATTCCGAGGGCACCCACCCCAAATGTTGCAGATGCCTTTAGTCGTGGTATACTGGTGCCCGTCAATTCTTCCCAAAGTGCGTTTAATGCATTAGCGTATGCACTCAACCTGGCGAGGGTGCTGCCTGCAACCATACACTTGCTTTACGTTGCCAACATTGATGATGTGCCCGAATCCAATAACCCGGTAGTGGTAAACAGAATGTTGAGTAGACTATACCGAAAAGCCTCTAACTGCGTGGCTTCCTTAAAGGAGATGATTGAAGAAAGTGGTGTGAAAGTGATTACTGCCGAATCTCGTGTGGGCAAAGTGGAGTCCATCATTCGTAATCTTTCAGAAAAGAGTTTACCTGATATGATCGTTATAGGCCGTGGCACTTTTGAACACCATTTGGAAAGCGACCTGATTACAAATTCCGCTTGCCCTGTAATGTGCATTCCCGAATCGACTGAGCCGAAGTTGCCAACATCGATTATCCTCTCCCATCAGCAGGATATTCATTTAAAATCATTGAATCGTTTTTGCAAGATTATTCAACGCACTTCTCAAACACTTACTGTTCTTCATAAGGAGAGACACAAATCGAAGGATGTGCGCAATATCTTTTCGCATGTATCTGAATCAATAGACGTGACGTGTCAGCCGTGCCCCGAACCTGACGTGGTAAGGTATGTGGATACGCATGCTGTTGACTTGGTTTGCCTGGCGCGAAAAAACAAGTCATTTCTCGAAAGAATTTTTAAGCGTGACCAAGTATTAAAATTGGTGCATGAATTGAACATTCCTGTATTGTTTCTTGGGAAGTAAAAAGTACGTTATTGTGGGAATTCAATTCGCTAAAAAAAGCGTATGCCTATTTTTCCACCCCACCACATTTGCACATGAAGATCTTCGTCTATGTCCTCATCATAAATAAGGTTGGGCTTGTAGTCAGTAAATAAGGGTGTGTACTCTGCATAGGACTTTTCGGTAAAATAGGCATTCAGTGTAACGCCGGCTGTAATGGAAAATTTTTTCGCTACCTGAAAATCAAATCCCATGTAAAATTTATTTAACAAGTTCAATGCGGGTGTAAACTCGCCGTAGCTTACCTGATTTGCCGTAAGATCTAAATTAAGATACAACCACTTTGTTATTTTAGGAGCTGTTCCTATGCCATAGCCTACTGTCCAGAAATTTGTTCGTGACGTATCAGGCTTTATGCCTACCGTAAGTATGTTGTAGAAATATCGTGTGCCGGTACGAAAAGCAATGTTGGTGTAGAAAACCTCATCAGCAGATAATTCAATTTTATGATAACCTGTGCGCACAAGGCTCAACAAACCAAACTGCGCACCCTTTACAGAATCTGCAATATTGAGTAATCCAATCTGACTTCCGTGTACACTTCTTCCGAAATTCAATAAACCCAGTTGCAGGCCATCAACGCGATGTGTGCTTATATTAAATATCGAAGCAATTTGTGGCCCTCTATAATTCTGGATTTGTAAATTCCCGATCCCTGCGATCATAGCACCCTCTGACGCTCCACCGTTCAGATTGATGAGGCCGGCTACTTGATATCCCTTTGCTTCCGAAAGGTTAACGTTTAGGTTGCCCCCAATCTGCACACCATCAAACGTACCTCGATTAAAATTCAAATATCCGGAAGCTTGAAACCCCGAAACATTTCCTCCTACCGCATTAAAAATTCCTGCTATCTGTACTTTTGAAACATCACCTCTTACGGTATTAAAAAGCCCACCAAGCTCAAACTTGCGCACGCCCATCGCGTAACCACCAAAAATGTTGAATGAATAATCGTTTACCACATTGCCACTTAACTTGCGATTGGTGCCCACAAAAGGAACCAAGGAAATCTGAAAATCGCGATGAAGCGTATCCCGAATATTCTCTACGTTTACCTGGCCACGCGTTAAAGGCTGTGAGTCTTCTACCTGGAAAAATTCAGGAACATCTACCGAAATATTTTCTTCCAAACTATCAAGCTTTCGCTGATCGTTAACAAGTGGCCTAAACGTTCCTTCCGGTTGCAGTGAAATGGTAACAAGATCAGTAGTACCTGGGCTTATCATCAAGAGGGTGTCTTGAAAATTTTTCTTGCTGACAGAAATCGCGTTGGTTGCTGAAGGCTTATCAATTTTTAGTTTGAAAAAACCATACTCATTGGTAACGGCAGCGGCAAATGTTTTTCTATCATAAACACTTACCTCAGAAATTTTTTCGCCTGTAGCGGCATTGACAACATATCCGGTAATAACAAGCGCCTCATCGGTGCTTTTTTTTATTGATTCAGCGGACCTGGTGAGAATGATGTAGTTTCCTTTTTCTTTGAAATTTACTTTTCCGTTAAAAATCTGTGAAAGTATCTCGCGAATTGTTTTCTGCGTAAAGGTGGAGGTTACGGTTGCTTGCGCATCGCTAATAGATGGACTGTAGGAAAATGTGAATTTGCCTTCCTTCGATAATTGCAAAAGCACGGACTCCATTTTCTCTTGATAAAATGATAGAGTCACCACGCGCTCAAGTGGAGGCTTGGTCTGTGCCCATGTGCTTCCGGTGAAGAATAAAAATATAAAGGCTATAAAAATTCGCAACATGTTATTGAATGCAGCCCTGCCCGTCAAGAATGATTTCGTTATCTATGCGTGTGACCTTTAGCGATAAGGTCTCGGCAATTATTTCAGCAATTATTTCAATGGGTTCACCTTTGAAGGTAACATTCAACCGGCACGCTTCGAGTGCAGTATCGGCAAGTCGTATTTTGGTTTCATACACTTCGTTCAGGTTATCCACAACGGTACCCAGGTCGCTGTTATAAAAATTAAACACACGCGTTTTATACGAAAGGAAATTGGTGTCGGATTGCACGATGCGCGCAAATGATTTTGACTCACGATGGTACACCCCTGTCTCACCTGCCTGCAAGCGAAGCCCTGGATTTTCAATGGTATAAAATGCCACTTCACCCGTTTCAACAAAAACTTCTACAGTTGGGCTATCCGGATATGCCTTTACATTAAATGTAGTACCAAGGTCTTCAATGATTACGTCACCGGTTTCAATAAGAAAAGGTTTTTCGGTTTCATGTTTCACCTCAAAGTATGCCTCACCATCCATTTTCACACGCCTGATTTTTTTGCGGGGGTTGTACGCGTACGAAATCGTACTCCCTTTTCGAAGGAATGCCGAGCTGCCATCGGGCAATGTATCTTGAACGGTGGTGTCAACCGCAGCAATGGAAAATACATCAATCGGTTTTTCAGTGATCCGATAAAGCACATATCCAACAGACACTATTAATAACAACGAAGCGGCCACCCGCCACACCGTGGTGAAGAAAGAAGTTTTCTTTTCCGGATGGAGCGGCACAGTTGGCGCTTCACGCTGATT
>JBBRKB010000071.1:0-12579 GCA_038218385.1 Cytophagales bacterium
CGTTTTTTTTAACAACGCCGTATCTGGGCATCATGTATTATTTTTTACCTAAAGCCGCCAATCGTCCGGTGTATTCCTATCGTCTTTCCATTATCCACTTTTGGTCATTGATTTTTATTTATATCTGGGCGGGGCCTCACCACTTGCTGTACACATCGTTACCAGATTGGGCGCAATCACTTGGTGTTGTTTTTTCCATCATGCTTATCGCGCCATCATGGGGCGGTATGTTGAACGGCTTGCTCACCTTGCGCGGCGCTTGGGATCGTGTCCGCGAAGATCCCGTTTTAAAATTTATGGTGGTAGCTGTTACCGCATACGGTATGGCCACGCTGGAGGGTCCTTTGTTGTCTTTGAAAAATGTCAATGCCATTGCACATTTTACGGATTGGATTGTCGCGCACGTGCACGTTGCAGGTCTCGGCTGGAATGGGTTTATGATTTTTGCCATACTCTATTGGATGGTGCCACGCATGTGGAATACAAAACTTCACTCTGTTAAATTGGCTAACGTACATTTTTGGCTGGGTACATTAGGAATTATTTTCTACGCCCTTCCCATGTATGTATCGGGTGTTGTGCAAAGCTTAATGTGGAAAGAGTTTACACCTGATGGGTTCTTAATGTCTAAGAACTTTTTGGAAACCACGGTTCAGATTTTACCCTTGCATGCACTTCGGGCAGTGGGTGGTGCCTTGTATTTATCCGGTGCCATATTGATGACGTACAATTTGATGAAGACCGCTAAGGCTGGCAAATTTATTCCCAACGAAGAAGCTGAAGCAGCACCGCTTGCGAAAACCTATGTTGCTTCTCGTAATGCAGGATGGCATCACCGTGTGCTGGAGCATAAACCCGTTGTGTTTACGGTACTTACATTGATTGCAATACTCATCGGTGGCTTTATTGAAATGGTGCCAACGTTTCTTATCAAATCAAACATACCAACCATTGAAGCAGTGAAGCCCTATACACCCTTGGAAATTCATGGCCGTGATATTTATATACGAGAAGGTTGTGTGAATTGCCACACACAAATGGTGCGCCCTTTCCGTTCAGAGACGGAGCGGTACGGTGAATATTCAAAAGCGGGAGAATTTGTTTATGATCATCCATTCCTATGGGGATCAAAACGTACAGGGCCAGACCTTCACCGCGTGGGAGGTAAGTATTCTTATAGTTGGCATTTCAACCACATGCTTGCGCCGGATGCAGTTTCAACAGGTTCGATCATGCCAGCCTATCCGTGGCTCTTTGAACAGACCATTGACAAAACACTCACAAAAGGAAAAATAAATGCCTTACGCACAATTGGTGTTCCGTACGCCAATGGATATGAGAGCGAAGCCAATGCCGATCTTGAAAAACAAGCAGATGGAATTGCAGCAGCATTGAAAGCCGATGGTATTGACGTGGCATCAGATGCCGAGATCATCGCATTGATTTCATACTTGCAACGATTGGGCACAGATATTAAAACCACTAAGACAGCAGATGCAAAACCTTGATCACCCTAAAAAATTGAGCCATGTATAAGAACGTACTTCAAAGCATTGACAACATCGCCATCTGGCCCGTCATCTCGTTCATCATCTTCTTTATCTTTTTTGTATGCCTGCTTTGGTGGGCATTCACTACCGATAAATCATTTATTGATAAGATGAAAGACCTGCCGCTTGATGAGCATGAAGACAAAAAATCAGAGCGTATGTATCCTACCAAATGAGTTTAAAAATGAAAAAGATAATTTTGTTTTCCCTGTTCGTTTTTTCTTTCGGAGGCACATTTGCCAATGACTCTTCATTCCCGAAAGACTTTTTCTCAGCAGAGATGTTTCCCATTTATTTCATCCTGGGTATGTTGGGATTGATCATCATCCTTATTGGTATAGTATCGATACAGATTTTTCGGTTTATTAACATGCTTACGGAAAATGCAGACCGTGAGAGTGCCCTAAAAATGGGTACTGCCTATATTCCTACGCAACGTTGGTGGACCCGGCTTATGCAACGACTGAACGACTCCGTACCTATTGAAGATGAAAAATCAATTGAGATGGATCACAACTACGATGGCATTAAAGAACTTGACAACCATTTACCACCCTGGTGGAAATGGCTCTTTTATGGTTCGATAGCATGGTCTGTTGTCTATATTATTGTCTTTCATTTTATCGACACCCTACCCCTTCAGTTAGAGGAGTATGAAAATGAAGTGGCTGTTGCAGAGCAACAGGCAGGCATTCACAAAGCGGCCCAACCGCAGACCTCCATTGATGAAAACACATTGGTGTATAGCCTCGATGCAGCGATTGTCGAGAAAGGAAGAAAAGTTTTCATGGATAATAATTGTGGGGCATGCCATCGCAATGATGGTGGTGGCAACACCGTAGGCCCCAATCTCACAGACGCGTATTGGCTCTATGGTGGTGGCATAACAAATATTTATACGACCATAAAAAATGGTGTGATTGAGAAAGGTATGCCTGCATGGGGAAAATCCATGAGCCCGGAAAATGTCCGCGATGTAAGTTTCTTTGTCATGAGTTTGCAAGGTTCCAACCCTGAGAATCCGAAATCCCCACAAGGTGATATTTTCAGTGAACCAGAATTGGAAAAATCTGACACAACAGAAATCAGGGCATCACGGTAAAAAATAATAGTAAAGGTACATAATGACGAAAGTTGATAGCCATAAAGAGAAGGTGGACAGTAAGACCTACGAGGAGGTGTATGCACACGAAGAATTTCGTGACAGCATAGCCACTGTGGATGCAGAGGGAAAGCGGTTATGGATTTATCCCAAGAAACCTTCCGGTCACTATCATCGGTGGAGAATAGTGGTGACGACCATACTTTTAAGTTTGTTGTTTGGTGGGCCTTTTATAAAAGTTAATGGACAGCCCCTTTTATTGATCAATGTATTAGAAAGAAAGTTTGTGATCGTAGGCCAGGCCTTTTGGCCGCAGGACTTTGTGTTGTTGGCTATTACATTGATTATTTTTTTTGTGTTCATTATTCTTTTTACGGTAGTCTTTGGAAGGATTTGGTGTGGTTGGCTTTGTCCGCAAACCCTTTTTATGGAAATGGTTTTTCGGAAAATTGAATACTGGATTGAAGGCGATGCCACTGCTCAGCGCAGGCTCGATGCCTCACCCTTGACAGCAAACAAACTCTTTAAGAAAACGGCCAAGCACTTTATTTTTGTTATCATTTCTATTTTGATTGCGCATACGTTGATGGCCTATATGGTGGGCATCGAGCGAATGAAAGTAATTATCACTCATTCCCCTACAGAAAACCTTGCTGGCTTTATAGGTCTTGTAGCCTTTACCGGAATATTTTATGGCTTGTTCGCAAAATTTCGCGAGCAGGCGTGTATAGCCGTGTGCCCCTATGGAAGATTGCAAAGTGTTTTACTCAGCAAAGAATCCATTGTGGTGGCGTATGATTGGATACGTGGTGAGCCACGGGGCCACTTGAATAAAAATGCCACACGTTCACAAGAACACGGAGATTGTATTGATTGCAACCTTTGTGTGAACGTATGCCCCACGGGTATAGACATTCGCAACGGCACGCAGCTTGAATGTGTAAACTGCACGGCATGTATAGATGCCTGTGATGAAGTGATGGTGAAAATTGGAAAACCCAAAGGACTGATACGCTATGCTTCCGTAAATTCTATTACCCAGGGAATTCAAAAATTATTTACGCCAAGGGTTATTGGATACTCATGTGTTTTGTTAGCCTTGATTGGAGTATTAAGTTTTGCCCTTATCACACGTTCCAATGTAGAGGCCACTATTTTGAAAGTGCCAGGCACGCTGTATCAACGTGAACCCGGACTGATCACCAACCTGTATAACATTGAGTTTGTAAATAAAACATTTGAACCTATTGACCTTACGATAAAAGTTGAATCGCCAGCAAACGCACAGATTTATCAGGTTGACGGCCAGGCCATTCATGTGGATGCAGAAGGTTTTAAGAAGGGTATATATTTTATTAAAATACCTGAAGAAGATGTAGTGAGCGCGCGAACAGTAGTGGTACTCAATATTTATCAAAACGGAAAAAGAATTGAAACGCTGAAGGCTAAATTTATTGGGCCTGTAAGGAGCTCAAGAGACAGGGAACCAAACTAAACTATAATGGCTATGAATTGGGGGAATTGGATTGTGGTATCGTTTTTACTTTTTGCTGTCTTTATTGCCGTGCTTGTCACGGTGTGCGTTCGGCAAGACATTAGTTTGGTTTCGCCGGACTACTACCAAGAAGAGTTAGTTTTTCAAGATCAAATAATACGTGAAAGAAATACCGAATTGCTAGCGCAAAGACCCAGTATAAAAATGCGTGATCAACAAACCATTCAAATTGATTTTCCGCAGTTCAATGAAATTGAAAACGGTGAGTTGATTCTTTTCAGGCCGTCTGATCCGGCCTTGGACAAAAAATTTCGTATAGAAAAAACCAATCAGTCAAGCCAGCAGTATGTTGTGCATGCTTTGCAAAGCGGCATGTATCGTGCGCGCATGGTATGGACTATGGCAGGGAAAGAATTTTACTTCGAAGAAATAATTCACATCTGATATGTGGGCAGCGGCGTTCATCTTAGGTCTTGCCGGAAGCCTGCACTGTGCTGGCATGTGCAGTCCGTTGGTTATGACGGTTACACGTTTTACACCACACGCCATGGTCAACCGGGTGCTCTATAATCTGGGAAGAATTTCTATGTATGGATTGATGGGCGCGGTTGTTAGTTTGATCGGCATGGCATTGCCTATTTCAAAATATCAAAACATAATTTCCATCGTTCTTGGTATTTTTCTTTTGATGATTGGCGTAATCGGAATAACAAGTGTGCGCATTCCTTTATTTGCCAATGTCATTAATAGGTTCACAGGTTTTATTAAAAATAAATTCACCCCTCTTATAAATAAAAAGAAGTATGGCTCCATGATGCTGATGGGAGCGTTAAACGGTCTGCTGCCGTGTGGCCTTACCTACATCGCACTTGCTTTATGTGTGGCAATGCCCAATCCCGTTGATGGATTTTTAAGCATGTTTATTTTTGGTATCGGAACCTTGCCCGTTATGTTAGGACTTGTTTCAGTCCTTTCTCTTTTTGCCAAACGTTTACCGTTGGCGAACGTATCCCGTGGTTTGCTTATCGTTTCAGGATTGTTGCTGGTGCTTCGTGTTTTTCTTTTTCATTCAACTGAAGGCCATGAAGCACACCAGAGCCTTGTGGAGATTGTTATTTGCCGATGATCTTTTGCGTTGCAAATTATTTATCTTTATCACCATGAAGAATGCGCACTTGGTTCATTTAATTTCCCGAAGGCCTTTTTTTGGGATATCAATGAAAAGGATATTGAGCGCACCTTAGCGGACTCTAAAGAGTGGGTGATGGTTAGGGTTTTTCAATATGGAAACCTCGATGACATTGATTCCGTCATTGCTTTGTATGGAAAGCAAAGAACAGCAGAAATTTTAGCCAAATCTGAATTGCCTCCTGTTGCTGGTGCTATGGCATTTTTGTTTTTAGGTGTAGATCCCACTCACAAATATGCATAGGGAAACAATTTCGGATGAACTGTTAGCTGTTGCTGTGCAACTTTGCTCGATTCATGAGCTAAATCCATTTCGCATCGTGGATGGAGCTGCGGTAGCTCTCCATATCGGCCACAGGAGATCAATTGATATTGATTTTTTTTGCAATAAAAATTAGAAAGTCAAAGGATGCTTCAACTGCTTGGGAGTAAATTTCCTACTACTGAATTCTTTGTAACAGAGCATAACATTCAAGCAGAGATAAGCGGCGTTCGAGTTGAACTCTACGATGATTGGTCAGAACCTTTTCAAGATGTGCCGGTGGAGGAAGATGGTATTCGTATGGCGTCCCTAAAAGATTTGGCGGCATTTAAACTTAACACCATCACAGGTAGACGACAAAAGAAAGATTATATTGATTTGTATTATCTTTTTCAAGTGCTAGGTACGCAGGTGGCTTTGGAAGCTTTTAAAATTTCCAGCCCATTACTCTCAGATAAATTTATACTTTTTGCACTTTCCGAAGTGGTAACGGCCGAGCAAAATAATTCATCAATGCCAGATATGCTTTTTGATATTTCATAGAAAGAAATAAAAGAGTCTATGTTTCAGGCAGCAAAGATTTTTATGATATTAGAAGGGATGTTTATTCCAACTCGTCAATGTGCTATAGCGAATGGTTGAAATAGCGGAGCCATTCTTTGGGACGGGACGAGAGCTTCGATTCCTCAGAGTCCTCTTCGAGTGACTCTGACGGGGAATAAATACAGAATGAGAAATTTCGATTTCAAAATAAACCCGTGATACAAATTAATTTTGATAGGAATTTTTCCTGCTTTCTAGCGAGCAAAATTCCAGCGGATTACCTTTTCAAGTTTCTCCGGGTGGATGATTTTTATTTTGCCACCTTCAATAGAAATAAGGCCTTCGTCTTTAAATTCTGAAAGTACGCGGATAACAGATTCGGAAGCGGTGCCAACCATCTTAGCCAAGTCGTCACGTGAGATGGCAATGATGGATTTTGAATCTTTTAATGTTTCTGCCTTAAGCAAGGCTTCAGCGGTGCGTTGGCGTACTGAATTATAAGCCAGGTTAATAAGTTGGATTTCACGCTCGGCAACTTTTTTACATAATAGTTTTATAAAACTTCGGGATACATCGGGATGACTTTGAATCATCATCGTAAAATCATGGCGTGGTATCATGATCAGTTCACTGTCTTGCATAGCCACGGCAGATTCACTGTAGTGAACATTTTCTAAAATAGGTTCAAAGCCAAAAAAATCATGGGCGGTGTAAAGGTTCATGATCAACTCCTTTCCATCGGGGTGTGATTTATATGTTTTTACATTTCCGGAAACAATAAAGAACACATGCATCGGCATATCACCTTCTGAAAAAATTTCAGATTTCTTTTTATAAACCTTTGTCTTTTTGTCCTTGCCAAGGTTCTTGATGTTCAAGGCCAGCTTGGCATCATTGATAAATTTATCAAGGCCATCCGCGCTGGCATCATAGTGCATTTGGTATATGGCGTTTTTCTTAAAACGGGCCTCAATGGCATTTAATAAATCAGTATCGTCAAAAGGTTTGGTCAGG
Organism: Cytophagales bacterium; assembly: GCA_038218385.1. Taxonomy (GTDB): domain Bacteria; phylum Bacteroidota; class Bacteroidia; order Cytophagales; family Cyclobacteriaceae; genus JBBRKB01. The sequence continues at coordinate 7,155 of JBBRKB010000071.1, forward strand.
TAATCGTCAGCGCCAAGGTTCATCCCTTTTCGAATATCACTCTGCTCTGTTTTGGCCGTAAGAAAAATAAACGGAATGGAAGCTGTCTCTTCACTTTTGTTTAAAATATGGAGGACACCATAGCCATCTAACTCAGGCATCATTATATCACAAATGATCAAATCAGGTTTTTCAGATTGCGCTCGTTCCACACCGATCTTTCCATTTTCCGCCACCACCACATCATAGTTGGCGAGGGAAAGAATTTCCGCTGTATTTTCACGTACTTCCAGATTGTCTTCTATCAAAAGTATTTTTTTCATTTTGATTTTTTTTAATGAGTTGGTATGGATACTTTAAAAACACTTCCTTTTTCGTATTCACTTTTAAAAGAAATAGTCCCGTTTAATAAATCCACGTAACGCTTTACGATGTTGAGACCCAGCCCTGTTCCCTCTGCATTGCCTGCATTGCTGGCCCGGAAGAAACGTTCAAACATATGCTTCTGATCTTCTTGTGGAATGCCAATACCTTCGTCTCGAATGGTAAAAATTACATGATTTGCCTCATTTGAACAGCTTAGAAAAAGTGACTTATGTTCTTGTGAATATTTACTCCCGTTCGATATAAGATTGAAAAGAATGTTGCGCAAGATGCGTGGATCCGAAAACAATTCCTGGTTGGGACCCTCCATTTTAATATGGAGCATCTGACCCTTCCGTAAGGTCGCGGATATTTCTTCCCTTACCTCGCTTAAAAATTCTGCTACGTTTATCAGTTCTTTTTTTACATCTATCTTTCCTTCCTCCAATTTGCCCAACGAAAGGAAATCATTCAAGATGGAGGTGAGGTGCGTAACCGAAGATTTTATGCGGCCAATATGTTTGGTTACTTTATCTTCTTCTTTTCGTTCCATGTATTGGGTGATCAGAGAGGCTGAGCTCATTATGGCGCTTAGGGGTGTTCTAAATTCGTGCGAGGCAATGGAAACAAATTTTGATTTCAATTCATTAAGTTCGCGCTCACGGTCAAATGCTCTGCGGGCTTCATCCTCAGCTTTTCTCCGCTCCAACACTTGTAGCTCAAGGGCTTTGATGGTAACATTGAGATCTTCGGTGCGAGACTGTACTTTCTTCTCAAGTTCAGAGGCATATACAAGCAATTGTTCTTCACTTCGCTTGAGCGCCTCCTCGTATTTTTTACGCTCTGTAATATCGCTTACGAAAGCCATCACCAGTATTTCGTCATCAACCTTTGTATAGCTTAGGCTTACCTCAACGGGAAATTCTGTGTTGTCTTTTCTGCGTGCCACTAAGTCGCGACCTTTCCCCATCGGACGAGGTTCGGGATCTTTAACAAATCCCCTCCGATAGCCAACATGTCGTGCACGTAATTGTTCTGGCAATAGATCCTCTACAAGAAGACCTGTGAGTGAATTGATATCATAGCCAAACATGTTTTCCGCTACAGGGTTTGCCAATATGATTTTCCCCTGCTGGTCTACCATGATGATGGCCTCTACCGAACTTTGAAAAATTTGTCTAAAGGTGTCGTTAGTTGTGAAGTTCATGCAATGCAAACTTAGTGTGGTAATATAAACAAGTCCTGACAAAAATCAGTTAATTCCTTGATGGTTGTCGTGTGTGGTGTGTGCGTTGGAATCGTAAGTTTGACTTTCAAATTCTCAGTATGAAGTCTATATTGTGTGTCACCGATTTGACGGATTCAGCCGTGAACGTTTTAGGGAAAACGACGGAAATGGCGCGTGCCCTACAGGCTCATGTTGTAATCCTTTTTCCCTATCGGTTGATCGGCAAAAATTATTCGGGGAATATGGCCAAGTTGCGTGAAGAACTTGAACAGCAAGCGCATGACAAGTTTGAAGAATTGAAACATACTGTTTCTGGACTAGACTCACTTACCTATGATTTTCATCCCGAAATTGGTTTCCCCGTTGATCAGATAAAAACATATCTACAGACCACTGATGTAGATATGGTGGCGATTGGCCAAGCCCAAGCTAATTCCATCAATGAAACCAATAGCAATTCCCTTCAGCAATTAATTGCCCATTCACGTTTGCCTTTTTTGATTATTCCTGAAAAGTGAGGCGCACCAGTCTTTAATTTTATAAACAAGTATTAAATTCCCATCATACGTCCGCTTCGTGACAACCTTGTGATACTTTTTGCTGTAGTTTATCGCATGCGACATGTATTGATTATTGAAGACGATAAAGATATAGCGGAGTTGGTCTCTATTCACTTGAATGATCTGGGATGTCAGTCGACTCATGCTGAAAATGGAGAAAGCGGATTTGCTCACGCAACCGAAGAAAATTACGACTTGATTATACTTGACATTATGTTGCCCGGCATGGACGGGCTAGAGGTATGCCGCAAGCTACGCGCCCAGGAAATAGTCACACCCATTCTCATGCTCACCGCCAAGTCGGAAGAAATTGATAAGGTGCTAGGTTTGGAAATCGGAGCGGATGATTATCTGACAAAACCATTTAGCGTTCGTGAATTTGTTGCCCGCGTAAAAGCCATCTTACGAAGACAGACCATTCATGAAAAAGCCACCGAACAAACATCGGGCAGTGTTATTCGAATAGAAAATTTGACCATCGATCAAGGGAAACGCAAAGTTCTCTTAGATAATAAACGGATTGAGTTGACACCGAAAGAATATGATTTGCTCATCCTTTTGGCACAGCATCCGGGAAGAAGTTATAATCGCGAAGAATTGTTAAACATTATTTGGGGATATGAATTTTCCGGATACGAACACACGGTCAACTCTCACATTAACCGGTTGCGTTCAAAAATAGAATCTGATTTTGCTAAGCCCCGCTACATCCTCACTACGTGGGGCGTTGGCTATCGTTTTAATGATGAACTTAAACTAGAAAAAATTTCAATTGCCTGAGCTATGTCCAACAAAGATTTTTTTACCCGGATAAAGGAAAGCCTGTTCTGGAAAATATCGATTGTGTTTTTTCTGATCCTTGTTCTGCTGGGTGTTAGCTATACCTTCATCACCATATCGATGGCGCGGCGTTATTCCGATGAGACCACACAAAAGTTAAATGCCAATGTTGCTTCACAAATGTTGTTGGAAGTAAATCCATTTGTAAATGGAGAAGTAAATGAAGAAGCACTTGGAAAAATTATGCATTCCATGATGGCCGTAAACCCTAGTCTAGAAGTTTATCTTCTTGACCCGGATGGAAAAATCCTAACCTTCGTGGTGCTAGATAAAGAAGTAAAACTTAAGTATGTATCCCTTGATCCCATAACTAAATTTATAAATGATAAAGGCCACTCCTTGATTTATGGAGATGATCCGCGCAATCCGGGTAAGACTAAAATATTTTCTGCCACCGCTGTGCATGAAGAAGGCAAGCACCTGGGCTATGTGTATATGATTTTGGCCAGCAAAGAAACAGAAACGATCGCCACGGCACTTCAAAATAGTTACTTGCTAAAAATTGGTGTGCAGTCCTTTGTGCTTTCTATGGTAGCCGCTTTTGTCATTGGCATTTTGGTTTTATGGTTGTTGATGAAATCGCTTCGTGATATTATCCACACCGTAAGAAAATTCAGCGAAGGAGACTTAACACCGCGCATTCCAATTCATTCGAAAGGAGAACTAGCTCAATTGTCGGCAACGGTCAACACCATGGCCGATACTATTCTGCGAAATATTGACGAGTTAAAAGAAGTTGATAAACTGCGAAGGGATTTGATTGCCAACATCTCGCATGACATTCGTACGCCCATCTCCATTATCCATGGCTACATCGAAACCCTGATCATGAAGCATGACACACTTGATCATGTGAAACAACAAGAGTACATGAATACTATTATCAAAAGCACGGAAAGATTAAAGCGATTGATGACGGATTTGTTTGAACTTTCAAAGTTGGAGTCCAGGCAGATCAAGCCGAAGATGGAGCCGTTCTTTATGTCCGATCTCTTGCAGGATCTCAACCAGAAATACCAACTGCTTGCGCAAGAGCGAAACATTGAACTTGAAACAGAATTGCCTTCGAAGATGCCGGTGGTTCTTGCCGATATTGCTTTGATTGAACGTGTACTTCAAAACTTGATTGACAATGCATTGAACTATACACCCGAAAAGGGAAAGGTGCGAATCAAAATGGAAGAGACAGATAAGCATCTGAACATAAGTGTGATCAACTCGGGCGCAGGTATTGCTGAAGAAGAGCTGCCGAAAATTTTTGACCGCTATTATAAAGTAGAAAATTCTAAGTCGAGCCGTGGCACGGGCCTTGGCCTTGCCATTGTAAAAAATATTCTCGAAATACATCAGGCCGATATACATGTGCAAAGCGAACATCAAGGCAATACCATTTTTTCATTTAACCTGCCGCTTGTCGTCACGTAGCAGTTCGCGGACCGTTCTCGTGCTTTTAGGTTAACATCCTTTAATTGTGGAATCGAAAAATTAGTATGAGCAATTGCTTCATTGTTTGCTTATGCGTTTATTCACACTCTATTTAAATGCTATGAAATATCTCCTTTTCTCCGCCACGTTTTTTTTATTTTCTACGGTTAGCGCACAAGTGCTTGAGGTAGAGCACCGAAATTTTAAAGTTGAAGATACACTAATCCCTTTTCGTGTAAAAGACAAGTGGGGTTACGCCGATTCAACGCGAAAGATCGTTATTGAAATTCAATACGATGGTGTTGACATGTTCACCGATGGCCACGCCCGCGTTGTAAAAAACGGACGAGTAGGTGTGATTGATGAAAGTGGTGGGTATTTTATCAGACCTGAATTTTTTAGTATTGAATATGATGAGGGAATGTTTAAAGCGAAGCGAGATTCTCTTTCTGAATGGTTGTACCGGTCAGACGATGGTTCATTTGTGAACAACCCGGCTGATGCAACATCCGACGGCTTTTACGGTTTTTTTGAAATATTCGATGAGCCAGATGTAGATGAAGGTGGAGCGGGACAGAAGGTCTTTTACCAGAATGGCAAGGCAGGATATTTTAGCAGGAAGTTTGTTAACGATAAAATTACAACAGTCGATTCAATTCCTCCGTTGAGATATGATAGCCTGAAAGTGGATTTTGATGAAACTATTCTGATGGCCTATCTAAATGGTAAATGGGGTGTTATCAGTAACAAGGGCAATAATGTAATTCCTTTTGTATATGAAGGAATGGATGGCCCCAACTTTTATGAGGTGATTCAAGCAAGAAAGAAAGGAAAGTGGGGATTGATTAATTTTTCAAATAAGGTTTTACTCCCATTTGATTACGACAAGCTGCACGTTGATACGAATGTCAGGGGCTACATCATTTATAAGAAGGGGCTTTGTGGACATTTTAATCCTGATACCAGAAAATTGATTGCACCCAAATATCTATACGTTGAAGGTTTTGGTTTTCATCGTTATTCGGTAGTT
>JBBRKB010000072.1:0-12572 GCA_038218385.1 Cytophagales bacterium
TTAATTCGAAGCAATCGGACTTTAGTCCTGCATTTTTCCACGATGGAATTCTTTTTTGCTCAGCAAGAAATACTGATTCCAGGGCGGCAAAATTCAAATGGAATAATTCCGCTTACATTGATCTGTATTTTATTAATAACATTGAAGCACCACCTATTGCTTTTGAAAAATATATTAATTCTAATCTACACGAAGGCCCAGCCACAACATCATCGCATTACGACACTTTATATTTTACCAGGAACACGAATTCAGCGAGCAAGGATGGTGTTCTTAAACTAAAAATATTTTCTAGTATTTTAAAAAATGGCGCATGGCAAAAAGCGCAGGACTTCCAATTAAATAACAATGACTATTCTACAGGACATCCCGCATTAGCACCCGATCATAGATTGTATTTTGTTTCTGATATGCCCGGTGGATTAGGGGGCACCGATTTATATTATACTGAATTTATCAACCACCATTGGTCAGCACCAGTAAATTTAGGCCCAACTATTAATACATCAGGCAATGAAATGTTTCCTTATGTTGATCGTCAAGGCAATCTGTATTTTTCATCGAACATGCACGCAAGTTTAGGCGGTCTTGATGTATTCCTTGCTAAGGCTAATGGAAAAGAATTTCAGTCACCGGTAAATTTAGGCTATCCGATAAATTCATCAAAAGATGATTTCGGATTAATCATCAGAGACAATAAAGGGTTTTTTAGTTCAAATCGTGGTAGCGATCCAAATGATGATAATATTTTCGCCTTTATACTCGATAAAACCCGAAGGTTAAATATTCAAGCAACTTCAGCTAACGGGAAACCGATCGATAACTTTATAGTGCAGTTAGTTGAGAATGAAAAACAACAATCATCACAATATGTGGAGACAGTATTTACAAATAAATTCAATGCACAAAATACGTATATCATTACGTGCACCAAAGAAGGCTATATAAAAAAATCACTGACATTAACAGAAGATGATTTTGCCAAACTCAAACCAGATGAGACGATTACTATTCAATTGGAAAGGGCTATAAAAAATATTACCATCAATGTTATTTCTAACAATCAAAGGCCAGTACCAAAGTCAAACGTTCAAATTAAAAATTTAGCAACAGGAAAAGTAACATCGTTAGAATCTGACATCAACGGAAAGTTAAGTATTGAAGTGTCACCACAAGATTCATATGAAATTATTGGCTCAAAGGTGAACTACAAAACCAAGTCTATAAACCTTAGCTCCATTGAAATTGCAATCATAAAAAACGATGAACAAATTGCATTGACATTGCCGCTTACTACTTCGCTGTTTGATAAAAATGAAATAGGTCAAATTATTGAGCTGGATATTAAATACGATGTTAATAAAGCAAACATTAGAAAGGATGCTGCCAAATCATTGGACAAACTAATTGTGTTTCTAAAAATGAATCCAAATGTAAAAGTTGAATTAGGATCTCACACTGATAGCCGTGGTAGCGAAGATGCAAACCTAACACTGTCTCAAAAACGAGCAGCATCAGCAGCACTACATATCGCTTCAAAAGGAATTAAGAGCGCCCGCATTATTCCTGTAGGGTATGGTAAAAATGATTTAAAAATTGAAAACGCAACTTCAGAGGAAGAACATCAACAGAACAGAAGAACTACCGTTAAGATTGTGGGATTGTAAACTAGCTACTTCGCATACTTACTTAATAGTACACTATAAAGTATGACGCACTGTTCAACACGTTAGCATGTTATTCATTTTTTCAAACAAAAGCAGCTACATTAAAATTTGGGTTTATTTCTACAAGTTTCATTTATTTGTAGATGCTTAATTCGAAATACCGCTTCGATCAATTTTTATAGCTAAAAATTTACTCTATTGGACAATTCTCATTGTGCCTGTTGCCATTGTTATTGGGTTATTTGGATGAATACTTTATAAAGCCTTCTATATTCACCACAAGGGCTAGTACTACTAGCTTGGCATCTTGTTTTGAATCTTCAGACACTATTATGATGATTTGGGTGATTGGAACACAAGGTGGGATCACGATTTTAAAAAAATAAATTCTATCTTTTATTGACAAAAGGACGCCTTGTAAAATGAATGGTAAGACTGGAATATGAATCTTAGGCACGTTAAATTCCGCTCTTAACAACAGCCAAAAATATTGCTTTTCCCTTAAGTAGTTTTACTTTTGCAACACAGTCGGTGATTGGATTTTTTGTATATCATGAGCCGCTACAGATTTTAAAGCTTCTCTTTAGATTCAACTTTTTAACGCTATACATCATGTCGCGATTTATGTTATTTGTCATTTTGTTTTCTGTCACACAGTTGGCACAATCGCAAAATACCTCTACACTATCAGGAAAAATTATAGATGCAGATGAGCAACCTATTCCAGGTACAGCCATCCATTTACTCAACACCCACTTTGGGGCAGCAACGCAAGCGGATGGAAACTTCACCATTAACCCTATACCGCAAGGAAATTACCGCGTGCAAATTTCGGCCATTGGGTATGCTACAGTTGAGCAATCACTCACGCTGAATCAATCCACCCAGGAATTGAATGTTACATTAGCAGAAGTAACTACTCAACTGGATGCTGTTGTAGTGACGGCACAAAAAACAGAAGAAGATGTTCAAAAGGTGCCGTTCAGCATGAGTGCCATTCCATCACGTCAGGTTTTGGAATATCGCATCTGGAACAGCAAAGATATTACTGCCATTGCACCGAATGTATATTCAGCCAATCCTGGCGATAACAGAAATGTAACGTCTATTCGTGGCATCACATCCACTTCGTATGACCCATCCGTGGCCACCTATGTTGATGGTGTTAATCAATTTGGGTTGGATACCTACATCGCACAACTAACAGACATCGAACGTATCGAAGTGCTTCGTGGGCCACAAGGAACGTTGTATGGAAGAAACGCCATGGGTGGTGTTATCAACATCATCACGAAACAACCTACTAACCATACTTCCGGATTTGGCGAGATCAATATGGGTAACTATGGCCAACAGCGATATAGCGCCGGAGTGCGCGTGCCGTTAGTTGCAAACAAGCTTTTCCTTGGTGTGTCGGGAATGTATGACCGCACGGATGGCTTTTATACCAATGCGCTTTATGATTCACACTTCGATAAAAAACACAGTGTGATGGGCAATTACTATTTGAAATATATAGCAAGTCCTACATGGGCTTTCACGCTGAATGTGAAGCACAATGAAAATCGTAACAACGGCGCCTTCCCGTTGGCATCAAGTATAGATGATGCTTTTGAAAATCCGTTTGAGGTAAGCCAGAATGCTGTCTCCACTATGGTTGACAATACATTCAACACATCGTTTAACGCAAGTTATGTGGGATCTCGTTTTAATTTTACTTCACAGTCAACGTATCAATCCAATTATCGTCAATACCAAACTCCGCTTGATGGTGATTTTTCACCAGCTGACATTGTAACCATTATCAATAACTATGGCAAAGATTGGAACAAGGTGAAAGTTTTTACACAAGAATTTAAATTCTCGTCACCAACGCATTCGTTATCACCCTTTCAATGGACAGCGGGTACCTATTTATTCTATCAGGATAATCCGGTGAAGCAGGCTACGCACTTTGGTGAAGACGCAGCATTTTTCGGTGCTGAGCCGTTTACCAGCATACTCACCACATCTACTGGCAAAAGTTCCGGTGTTGCATTTTTCGGACAAGTTACCTTCAACATCACCGATCGGTTTAGTTTGATTAGTGGACTACGGTATGACTATGAACATAAAGACCAGGATGTATTAGGTGAATATTATATCGATGGTATTCCCGACCCTGTTTTTGAAACTCAAGAAAAGGCTTCGTCTACTGCATCTTTTAATGCTATCTCACCAAAGGTGGGCCTTACGCTTGCCGTTAATGATCAAAGTAATTTCTATGCTACTTATGCTCGCGGATTCCGTGCAGGAGGTTTAACCGCTATTTCACCAGATCCTAACCAGCCTCCGTTGTATGCCTACAAACCTGAGTATAGTAACAATATAGAAGCGGGAATGAAAAATATGTTTTTAGATAACCACCTGAAACTAAACTTCGATGTGTTCTATATTGCATCAACCGATGTGCAGGTACCTACATTGGTAATACCCGGCGCATTTGTTATAACGCAAAACGCAGGCTCATTGCGCAGTTTTGGATCTGAGGTCGAACTATCAACAACCCCAATAAAAAATTTGCAGATTGATTATAACCTGGGGTACACGAACGCAAAATACACGAGTGGTTTTGTACCCGATCCTGATAATGACGGTGAACGACTCAGCCTAGATGGAAAACGGCAAATGTTTACACCCGATGTCACCTCTATGATGGCCGTGCAATACAGTATCGACCTGGTGCGTGCTGCGCATTTAAAATTTGTTGTGCGTGCCGAATGGCAATACCTCGGTCATCAATACTTCGATATTCTCAACACTTTGGTTCAAGACAACTATAGTGTATTGAACACACGCGTGGGTATATCAGGCAAAAGTTTTGAAGTTATGTTTTGGGGCAGAAACCTGGCGGACAAAAAATACATTTCCTATGCCTACAACTTTGGAGCAGCCCACATGGGCGATCCTAGGAATTGTGGCGTGACGCTGCGGAAAAGTTTTTAAACTTTTCCTAAAACTGATACGTAAGACTAAATCCTGTCTGCTGATTATCCATACTCAATCCCATACGAAGGTTATCCATTTTTTGTGTGTACTTACGCTGCGATTTGCCTCCGATTATCCATAGAGGAATACCTGCGCCAATCCCTCCAATTCCCAGTAAGTACGCAACTAAGGGTCCTGCTACATTACCATTTGTGGTTGTTTGGCCATAAGCATTTGTGGTGGTCGTTAAATGGGAGAGACCCGAAACGCCTACCCCAAACAAAACCGCTCCACCCAGCGTGAGGGCTACGCCTGTGTTTTTCATTCGCTTGTACTTCGTGATCTTGCTCAAATACAACATTTCTTCTGATGTGGGTTTATGCTGCTGCTGGGCAAATGTTTGAACGGACACAACAGTAAGGAGCAATAAAATGGTAAGGGTTTTCATTTGATGATTATTTTAGGTTTAGGATTATGGAATCGATTTGGAATTTTAGGATCCAAAGGGAAATAACTAGAGGCCTTTTCATAGATTTTATTATTTAAACATTTTTGACAAACTAAAGGAAAAACATTTTTTAGAAATTAACAATAGGCACGGAAATAATTTTGGCTATCAACCTGCGGGTTGGACTAAAAACTTGCCCCATTTTAGATGTTTTCACCGCCCAAAGGTGAGTGGTCTTTAGGATTAGATAAATTAAAAATACCTACCCGACTCACAGCCCAACAGTCCGAGAATCAACAAACCTCTTGATTTTACGATTTTGCCCACTACCCTGAAGTTTTTCCAGTTGAATAGAATCAACAAAAATAATTTCCGGAACTACCCGAAGTCTAGATTGAAAAGATGCTTGTAATTTTGAAAGAACAATTGTGTGATCTGGCGGATCGGCCGTGACATGTATCTTTAACTCATCGATGCCCAGGCTTCCGGTTATGGCTTCCACGGTGTAATCAACTATTTCAGGGTGATGATTTAAAATTTCAAAAATTGCCGGGGGATAAAGCGTAGTGCCCTTCAACTTTACCATCTGCTGTTTGCGCCCAACAATGGGGCCGAGGCGTAAGGTTATTCTACCACAAGAACATTTTTCTGTATACGAACGCGCCATGTCACCCGTTTTGTATCGAATGAGCGGCATCGCCTCCACGCCTAAGGTCGTTATGCAAATTTCGCCTACCTCTCCTACCTTCACTGGCACATTTTGTTCGTCCAGTATTTCAACAATCAAAAGTTCGGGATGATGATGGCCCCCTGCACCGTGGCGACATTCCGTGAAAGCAGTTTGCATTTCCGTTGATGCGTAGGTACTATAAAGGCGCACGTCCCACACATCGGTAATTTTTTTTGCCAATACATTCGGCTGAAGATTGGCATCACGAATATTTTCACCAATGCAAATAATTTTGTTTACCGATGTATTTGCAAAATCAATCTTATTCGCGATGGCGTAATCCAAAAGCTTAACAACAAACGAAGGAACACCTACAAGGGTAGTCGGCTGAAGTCGCTGAATAGTTTCCCATTGCATAGCAGGGAGGCCCGGCCCCATGCGGATTATCCCCGCACCCAGTTTTCGAATGCCTTCGTAATAAGCAAGGCCCGCCATAAACTGCCGATCCAATGTAAGCATGAGTTGGTAGAGATCACTCGCACTTCCCTCGGCACACGTAAAAGAGATGGCTTCATTGTAGGCGAGTCGCTCAAGATCATTTTTGGAAAGGGCAATGGTGACAGGTTTCCCCAATGTACCCGATGTACAGGTGTACTCTACCACCGCGCTTTTATTGATGCATAAAAAATCATCATTGGCCAATTGAAGATCATCCTTTGTGGTAATAGGGAGGTTTGCCATGTCACCTATATTCTTTATGGAACCAATAACTATATTATTTTTTTTGAACAGCGTTTTATAAAATGGCGAGTGATGAGAAACATAATTCAATAACGCCGTAAGTTTTTTAAACTGTAGGGATTCGATTGCTTGTTGAGAAGAAAATTCTATTTCAGGTACGTAGCTCATCCTTCAATAATAACAACTGCACACGCCATGGATTTGACATGTGATAATGATACATGGATTTTTTGCCAATGGTTTTCATTTGCAAGTTTCTCGAACGGACCGCTCAACTTCATATTTGGTTTACCCAAATCATCATGAAATATTTCAATGTGCCGTAACTCAAAACTGGCTGTGAGTCCCAATCCTGTTGCCTTTAGGAAAGCTTCTTTTGCGGCAAAACGCGCGGCATAATGTTCACCGGATTTGGCTTGATTGGAACAAAATTTAATTTCATCTACTGAAAAAATCTTTTCTCGCAAGCCATTGTCTTTCGCAATCTTATCGGCCATGCGATCCACTTCTACCATATCGATTCCTGTGCCTATGATCATGGAAGTTTTTCTTTACAGATTTGTAAGTTTTTTAAAATATGTTCCTTTTCAGGAATGGTAGCGATCTCCTTTGTTAAAGAAACTTCATATTCCGCCTTTGCTTTGGTGAACTCTTTTCTATCAAAATAATAATCACCACTCAGATAGTAAGAGTAATACGAGTTAGGATTCCATTTCACCACACTATCCGGATTGATATCATCTTTTGGTGCAAACGGAAAACGGTACTTACTTCCTTTTAAAAAATCTGTGTAGGTTGATGTTGACATGAAAGTATCGGGTTCAATCTCTCGTTCCTTTACATATATTTCTTCATTTGTCATTTTCGTTAAACCAAAAACTTTATTGAGATCATAACAAACAAATTTTCCCAATTGCCACGGAGCTGTTGAAATCCAAACCAGTCTTTTCTCAGGCTGAAAAACAATACCATGATGGGCTATCAATTGATTGATTGCTTTTTCATTTCCTAATCCAATATCGTTGTCACCTAGGCCTTGTTGATTACGCAGAATCGACACGGTTTTCTCAACTGTGTTTTTTCCTTTAGCTTCCAATAATTCTACTACGCGCTGATAGCGATAGAGAGAGGCGCTGTTCTTCATGTGATCTCTGTTCAGTTGGGTGGTGCCTAACTCCTGACTCTGAAAATGATTCGTACATACAATGTGCGACCCATCTGTTTCATAAAGGCCAATAGCATTATTGCTCTTTTCAACAATAGCTGCCTTCCCATCTTTGGCAGATCCAATTAAGAAAGATTCCGCCACAAACATTTTTCTTTTCTCGGCAATGGTATAGGCCTCTTGAATGGTGGAAGCATATTGAAGTATTTCGCGTGCTACTAGCGAAACCGGCGTTGCAGCCGCAGAAGGTATGTCAGACTTCGCGGCGTTTATCGTTACCGTTAATCCTTCCGAGTTCATTCCCGACAACACACCTGTCATGCCACCGAATGTTATCATCATAAACTTGTGGCCTTTATCAGGATTATAAAAAGCGACTATTTTATTTTTGGCAAAATCATCACCTACATAAAAATCAAAATTTCTTCCAATGATCAAGCTGCTGTCTTGAGTATCGTTATCCCATGTCGCAAATGAAGTACATCCCACCAACGACATGTTCTGTAATGCATGGCCAATGTCATGAGCAGCATGATAATTTAATATGCGTTGATAAGGCTGGGCAATGTAATCGTAATCATGTGATGATGCCTGAGACACGCCCAGGATCTCCAACTTATATTCTTCAGTAACATTGTCGGCCAGGTTCCTGTTAAACCACCCAACAAAATACTTCAACACTTCAAGATAGGATTTTGATGGGACCATTTGTTTGATCTGATCGTTGAAAACTTTCTCCTGGTACTGCACCAGATCTTTAGTCAACGCACCCAAAGCAACTCCGCGCTCAAACGGAGCACCTTCCACATATACTTCATACAATCCACTTTCGCTTTTCCGAAACCAATTGTTATCCATAACAACAAGTCCATCATCACGCATTTCAATTTTCTTGTCTAATGTGCTCCAAGAGATTGGCTGCGGAGGCTCCGTTATAGCTACTGAACGAACGTAAAATATAAGGCCGATGAAGCACACGGCCAACACCACGAGGATAAAAATGAATATTTTAAATATCCGCTTAAGCATCTTTTATTTTATTGAGCACGTAGTCTTTTCCTAAAATTTCTGAGCAAGTCATCACTGCATTCACAGTAACTCCCAACACACCATGCATGCTTAAGTTCTGCCCTGTGAGAAAAAGATTGGGTATTTTTGTGCGTGGGGAAATAAATGTTCGCATGGGCTCTCTGTAATCTTTTACAATACCATAAAGCGATCCATCATCCGTACCAGTGTAATCACGCACCGTCAAGGGTGTAGCCGTATAATATGATTGGATATTATTTCTAAAACCAGGAAAACGTTCCTCCACCAAATCAATTAACTTCTCGGATTTTCTATGTTTAAATTGTTCATACGCTTCGCCCCTTTCCGATTCTTCGGCAACGGTGTTAAAGGTTTGCTTCCATTGCTCCATGTCTTCAAAGTGCATATACGTCATGATGGTAACACCATCGGTGTACGCTTCATCCTTATCCGATGTAGCGAAATATAGCGCATATCCTAAAGGCCAGCTATCATCCGTATAACTCATAACGTCCCACGCATCTTCCACATCAAAATAATAATAGTTGTGGTTGATGTATTTCATCGATTGCTTTTTCATCACTACATTAATATAAAAGACAGATATCGAATTCTCCAGGCTTTTAATGCGTGTCCGAAATGCTTTTTTTATCCGATCGCTATCGATCATATCCATGGTTTTTACCGGATGGGCATTGGAGATAAAAATGTCAGCGTAAAATTTTTCACCACTTACAGATTCAGCGTAAACAATTTTTCCCTCTTGCTCTTCCAATTTCGTTATCTCTGTGTAGTTCACAATGCGTCCACCAGCGGCAACAATTTGCCTTGAAAGAAGCCGGGCAATTTGTGAACCGCCGTTTACGAAACGCCATGAACTTTCAATGTAGCTGTTCAATACCAACGCATGTACATATAACGGAGTCTTGTCGGGCTCGCCAGCGTAGAGCAAACTGGTTCCGGCCAAAACGTTTTGTAATTTTCTATTATTCGTAATGGATTCAATAAACGTGCGTGTGTCCATTTCGAGAGCCGCAATTTTTTCCAGATAGTCACCTTTGCGCAAATTGTACAAGGGAAACTTTGAACATACCTCTTTTATGCCTTCACAATATTTGCGAAGACCAGCTTCTTCTTCTGGAAATTGATCTGCCAATACGCGGATAAAATTTTCATACCCCTGCGCATATTTATATTCAACAGGGTCGTCTTTAAACATAATAACATCAAACACATCTTCATCCATCTTGCGCAGGTGGAGCTTATCCATGATGCCCAAGTATTGAAAAAGTTGATAGAGATTTTGTCCCTTATCAAGGCCACCAACATAATGTACACCCGAATCAAAGACCACATGGTCGCGAACAAAAGTTTGAAGGTTACCACCAATCTGCTTGTTGCGCTCTAGCACACAAACTTTTTTGCCTTCTTTTGCCAGCATAACACCACAAGCAAGGCCGCCCAAACCACTTCCTATCACAATTGCGTCAAAATGCTGTGTTTCCTTCATACTTGTTTTGAGATCACAAAAATAACATTTGATGTCAGCTTGCCTTGCGCTATCACCTTTACTTCAAAACCATTTTTACGGGCAAATTCTGTTATCGCCTGTACGGAAATAAAATTCAGCTCATTCTGGGATTTATTGAACTTCAGAAGCTTCACCGAAAAAAATTCCGTCACCCTGGTTCCTTTATGTTTCACCTTAAGATCGGCATTTCCATCCCGAACAATTATTTTTCCACCGGCACTAAGCGAATGAAAACATTTGGTCAGCAATTGCTCCTGTTGCGCTTCCTTCAGGTAATGCAGCACATCGGAAATAATGATCACATCCTGCGTTGAAAAATCAAAATCCGTAACATCGGCAGTATGGAATGTTAGCCGTTCCGATTTAAGATACCCGTTATCAGCAACAGCAATTTTATCTGTGTCATAATCAACACCTGTAATCGTTCGGCCTTTAGAAAGAAATTGTAGGGTATAGCAAAGAAAACCATAACCACAGCCAAGATCAAGTACAGTAGCCTGTTTAGGCACTAACTGGTCAAACACCTCATAATAATTTTCAATCCTCAGCTTGATACGCATGTACCACTCCAACACGGGGCCTTTATACCGATAATTGTTCAACAATTTTATCTTTGTTGATTGAGGCGTATTCTCTTCTTCATCAAGCCGGGCATATTCTTCTTTAAAATACCGACTGATTTTTTTAGTCCGTTCTGAATAGGATTCACCGAATCGTGTGTCGTCAACTTCAATGGGCGGCAACATTTTCAGTGTGACATGTGCATCATTTACATACATGGTCGATTTAGGAATTCCCTCATTGGCACCGAGTATTAACAATGGATAGACAGGCAACTGAAGTTTTTCTGCGATATAAAATGCGCCCTTATGAAACCTTCCAATCTTTCCATCCGGTGAGCGTGTACCTTCGGGAAAAGCAAGAATAGAATAACCGTTCTTGATCGGCCGTTTAAGTTTCTCAACGCTGTACTCTACTCCTTCCGTTACAGGGTAATATTCTACCAACCTCACTACACCACCAAACACAGGGGAATTCCAAACCCATTTATTGGTGAGTAAAATTAATTTTGGAGATAACGCGGTGGTGAAGAGTATATCAAGAAAAGAAGTATGGTTACAAATAATTACGCCCGGCCTTTTAAAAAAATCTGGATTCAGATTGATTGTTTTCTTTTTTAAATTAACGGCAACATCAATAATCAGTTTGGTAAAAAAGCTGATCATGAAATGAAGTAACCATCGTATCTTCTGCTTTTGAAAAGGAACGCGACTCAATATCAATCCAAAAAGCGTAAGGAAGAACGACCCACCAACAAATAATGTATAATCAGCAAGGGTAATCATCATACCTCGAAAAGTCATAGGCCCAATGCCTCGCTTCGTCCTATTGGTTATTAATAATTTAAATAAATAGGGTTCTATGGTTTGTGACATTAAAAACACGCAAACAACTCCGATGATGGCAATGGCAGCAATCGAGCGAAGAGCAGGATGCTCAGCAAAGATCAAAACACCCAACCCAGAAATAGTGGTGACCATGGAAAGGAAAATAGAAGTGCGGACAGATTGAAGACTTTCCTTTCCCGTCTTATATTCTTGCACAAGACCATCCATGACAAAAATGCTATAGTCATCACCTAGTCCGAAAATAAAGGTGGAGATCATCACATTCACAATATTGAATTCAATGTGAAGCAATGCCATAATTCCCAGCACCCATATCCAGGTAATGAGCATGGGCAAAAATGTTATAAACGTAATTTCAATTCTTCCGGTAGAAATCAACAACACAACAAAAACAAGAATAGAGGTAAAGGCCACTATGAAATTAAAATCACTGTGCACAAACTCTACAAAAATATTGGTGATGGTTTGCCTGTCGAGCACATGTGCTGGTGTAGCGGACAAGGCAGCGTGCACCCTCTCTTTACCTTCAGGCAACACATTGATAAGTGACACAATGGTGGTTTCATTTTCTTTCTCGATAATGTTGTATTGAAAAAAAGCATTTCGGATAGTATTGAACGAAGCTGTATCCAATACGTCATATTTTTTTTTCAATCACTGAATCAACATTAGCAAGAACCACAGATGAAAATTTCAACCGTGCTCCCTCTTCTTTTATTGCCGCTAAGAACGGCTCCTTCTTTTCGTCTGTCCAAAATTGTTTCCATTGGTTGATACGAACCTGTTGCAATGAATCGGATAATAAAAATTCAGACAGTGAATGCTGCTGTTTTATAATACCTTCCTTTTGAAGACTATCAATATAGGGAACTAGTTTTTCATTCTCACGCAAGGCCCCTTCCAACGTGGTGGCATCTGACGTTACATACAGGGTATGAAGAGACG
>JBBRKB010000073.1:0-12506 GCA_038218385.1 Cytophagales bacterium
CAGAAAAGGAAATTGACTTTATCGTATTTGCCACCATCACGCCCGACTATTTTTTTCCAGGATCTGGTGTGTTGCTCCAGCGAGAACTTGACCTCGCAGGCATTCCCGCTCTCGATATACGTAATGCCTGTTCGGGGTTTATCTATGCACTCTCTGTTGCTGATCAATTCATTAAGACGGGTATGTACAAAACCGTTCTGGTGGTGGGTGCCGAAATTCAATCCACTGCCTTGGACTTAACAACGCGAGGAAGAAATACAGCCGTTATCTTTGGTGATGGTGCAGGTGCCGCCATTCTCAAACCCTCCGACTCCCCCGGAATCTTATCAACACATCTTCACTCGGATGGCAAATACGCAGAAGAACTATACGTAAAAGATCCAGGAAGCAGCCGGCCACATGCCGAACGACAAGCAGAACAAATACTTGACACATCAACCTACAAAGTGGTGATGAATGGCAACCAGGTTTTTAAGCATGCTGTTGTCCGTTTTATGGAAGTGATCAATGAAGCGCTCAGTGCCAATAGCCTTCTCAAAGAAAATATTGATCTGCTTGTTCCGCACCAGGCAAACCTACGCATCAGCCAATACATACAGGAGAAATTGGATTTGAGAGACGATCAGGTCTACAATAACATTATGCGTTACGGAAATACGACTGCTGCATCCATACCCATGGCGATGAGTGAAGCATGGGCAGAAGGAAAAATAAAAGAAGGTCAACTCATTTGTCTCGCAGCATTCGGCAGCGGATTCACATGGGCTTCTGCACTTATCCGCTGGTGATTGTTTTGCTCACACACAGAACAGAACACTCACTATTAGAAGATAAAAGCCAGTAGCGCTACCAACCTAAACCCAACTATGAAAACCTCTACCTACAATCCCAGCCCCCTCGAAGTGGATTTTGCCAATGCTTTGTACATTGTGCAGAAAGAACTTGAAAAACATTTGCAAGACAATCAGGTAATCGAAGTTACTTCTGATATTAGAAGTGAAAACCCCCACGTGCGTTTTCATTTGCTCGATAAAGATGGTGACCCGCATGAAATTGTTGTGAGGATAATTCAAATACCCGATAAGTTCTAACACGCGAGTGATTTGCTTAACAGGTCAATCTTTTTATCTTCGCTACGTCAAAATAAACCCCGAAGCGTTTACACTCCACATTCTTTGCAATTAAAAACAACTCGATAACCCAACGTCATGTCGCTGATTATTATTTCTATCTGCATCGTTATTCTTATTCTTCTCATTACTCAATTTAAAATCAATCCCTTCCTGGCTTTTCTGATTGTCTCAATTATTGCCGGTATTTGGCTAGGGATGGATTTACTAACGGTCATCCAATCTGTAAAAAACGGAATGGGGAGTTTGTTAGGCGGACTGGTCATTGTCATTGTCACAGGCGCTATGCTAGGCAAGCTGGTGGCCGAAAGTGGGGCAGCTCAAAAAATCACCGAAGAGTTGATGAAGAAGTTTGGCACCCGATACATACAGTGGGCGCTGATGATCACAGGATTCATCATTGGTATTCCACTCTTTTATAATGTGGGCTTTGTGCTTGTGGTGCCTTTAATTTTTTCTGTAGCCTATCGGTTTAAATTACCAGCTGTATACCTGGGCATTCCGATGTTAGCCTCTTTATCAGTAACACATGGATTCCTTCCTCCGCACCCCTCTCCCACTGCGCTTGTTGCACAACTCAATGCTGACCTTGGCAGAACGTTACAATATGGTTTTCTTGTTGCCATTCCCTGTGTCATCATTGCCGGACCGATATTTTCAAGAACATTGAAGAACATTAATGCCAAACCATTGGAAATATTCAGGGGTTCAACATTACCTTCCAATGAATTACCCAGTCTCGCCAACAGTGTGTTCTCCGCTTTGTTGCCTGTAATCTTACTCGGTGGTACCAGTTTGTTCAAACCACTCATACCAGCTAGTGGCACATTCTCAGAGATATTAAGATTCATTAGTGATGAAAACATAGTTATGATGCTGGCACTGGCAGTATCAACCTACACGTTAGGGTTAAGTATGAAAATGCCGATGACAAAGGTGATGGGCATTTATAGTGATTCCGTGAAAGATGTGGCCATGATCTTGTTGATCATTGCCGGTGCTGGTGCCTTGAAACAAATTCTGGTTGATTCAAAAGTAAGTGAGGAGATTGCTGCAGCATTGATACATCTGAACATGCCGCCCTTGATCATGGCATGGCTCGTTGCCGCAGCCATCCGGTTGAGCATCGGATCAGCGTCCGTTGCAGGGTTGACGGCAGCTGCTATCCTCGCTCCTACCATGTCCAATTATGATGTTGATCCCAGCCTGATGGTGTTAGCTGCTGGTGCTGGAAGCTTACTATTTTCGCATGTAAATGATTCAGGCTTTTGGATGTTCAAAGAATATTTTAATGTGAGTATCAAAGACACCATCAGGTCATGGTCTGTTATGGAGACAATCGTTTCGGTGGTGGGTCTTGTGTGCATTTTACTCCTCAACATGGTTGTTTAATTTTTTTTATGAAAGGATTATGAGGGAGTAAAATATGATGTTACTTTACCCTCAAATATTTTTACATGTCATCATCACCCGATCAACAATTTAGTAATCTTAATTTAACACTACCACCAGCACCCAAGCCGTTGGGTGTGTACAAACCTTTTCTTATCGTAGGAAACTTTGTTTATGTTTCCGGACATGGTACAGTGAAAGAAGATGGCACCTTAATTAAAGGGTGCGTGGGAAAAGACCTGAATGTAGACGAAGCGAAACTAGCTGCGCGGCAAGTAGGCCTGGCTATTTTAGCAACGTTAAAAGCCAACCTCGGGAGCCTTGATAAAATCAAACGCGTAATAAAAGTTTTGGGGATGGTTAACGCCACACCCGATTTCGAACGACACCCCTTCGTGATCAATGGCTGCAGCGAATTGTTTGCACAGGTATGGGGCGATGAGAATGGCATTGGTGTACGAAGTGCTGTGGGCATGGGTTCTCTGCCTGAAAACATACCCGTAGAAATAGAAGCCATTTTTGAACTTCACTGACGGGGTAACTTTGCACACGAAAATTCCACACCGTCCACACCACTAACAGTTCATAAAATCGACAAACATGAAAGCAAACTGGTACAACATCGGAAATATAGACGAAATTGATTCTCCTTCATTGGTTATTTTTCCGCAACGTGTAAAAGAAAATATTCGATTGATAAAAAATATCATACCGGATACAAAACGGATTCGCCCGCATGTAAAGACGCATAAATCCATAAACATCACCAAACTTTTTTTGGATGAAGGAATTACAAAATTTAAATGCGCTACCATTTCAGAAGCAGAAATGTTGGGAATGGCTGGCGCGCCCGATGTACTGCTAGCCTACCAACCTGTAGGACCAAAAGTAGAACGCCTTGCGGATCTCACATACGAATATCCCGCCACTGCTTATTCATGCCTGGTGGATAACCTTGACGCCGCCAAAAACATCAGCAAAGTTTTTTCAAAACTCAAACTGCTCATCCCCGTCTATATTGATATTAATGTAGGAATGAATAGAACAGGCATTGATGCAGAACATGCCGAAGAACTTTGGGTTGCTGCAAGCAAATTGCCCGGAATGAAAGTAGCTGGTCTCCACGCCTATGATGGTCATCTTCGCGATAGCGATATAAAAACACGAACTACACGGTGCAACGATGCCTTTGCTCCTGTAGAGAAATTATTTAACAATCTTCAGAAAAAAGGATTCAACGACATAACCATCATCGCGGGTGGCTCGCCAACGTTTAGCATTCATGCAAAGCGCGACCACGTTGAATGTAGCCCGGGAACATTTGTTTATTGGGACGCTGGTTACAAGGCCGCACTTCCTGAATTGGAATTTCAATATGGTGCCATTATCATTTCTCGCATCATTTCCATGCCCACAGAGGATACTATTTGTATAGACCTTGGCCATAAATCCATTGCATCAGAAAATGCCATTGACAAGCGCATTCAATTTTTCAATGCTCCCGATCTTGAACCGATCGGACACAGCGAAGAGCACATGATCCTTAAACATGCGAAGGAAAAAAAATATAAAATTGGTGATGTCTTATATGGTGTCCCCTATCACATCTGCCCGACATGCGCCTTGTATGACGCTATGATGGTAGTTGAAAAAGGTCATGGGCACGATCGTTGGGCGATTACCGCCAGAGGAAGAAGGATTAGTATTTAAGTGTTATCATTGCTTGATAGGATTGCCCAATAACTTTCGTGGCAATTGATTTCTTAATTTTTTACGTTCCAGAAATTACGCTGTAGCTTTTTTACAGGCAAGCACTTTGCTTTCCTCTTAAAAACAGTAAACTTTAAAGTGTTAAATAGCTAGCATGCAAAACCCCCTCTGGATACCTTCAGAAAAGTTTAAAGAAAGCGCCAACCTTACCCACTACATGAAGTGGCTTCAGGAAACGTATGGGTTAAACTTCACTGATTATCACGCCCTTTGGCGTTGGTCTGTTGATAACGTAAGTGAATTTTGGCTCAGCATTCTCCACTATTTTAATGTACAGTATAATGGAGAAGACTCCCCCATACTCGAAGGAAGTTCCATGCCGCATTACAAATGGTTTGAGGGTATACAATTAAGTTACGCTGAACACATCTTTCGAAATGCAACCGAAAAATATCCAGCTATTATTTCTTTAGAGGAAGGAAAACAAATAAAAGCGATTAGTTGGAACGAACTCACACAGCAGACCCTACAGGTACAAGCCTATCTTAAAAATTTAGAAATAAATCCGGGTGATCGAATTTGTGCGTACATGCCCAACTGTCCCGAAACTACTTTCGCTTTTCTGGCAGCAAATTCTTTAGGCGCCATATGGTCAAGCTGCTCGCCCGACTTTGGCGTAGAGAGTGTGCTCGACAGGTTTATACAAACAGAGCCCTCAGTGCTGTTTGTTGTTGATGGATATTTGTACAATGGAAAATTTTTCGATAAGACGGAATCTATTAAAGCACTTATAGAAAATCTCCCTTCACTAAAAAAAATAATTATCCTTCATCATCCCCAAGCAGATCTAAAATCATTTCCTTATTCAGAGAAAATAATTTTCTTCCATGACCTTCCTGCACCCATACAAAAAAACCTAACCTTCGATCGTGTTCCATTTTCTCATCCGATTTGGATACTTTATTCCTCTGGAACCACGGGGCTTCCAAAAGCCATCACACACAGTACGGGAGGAATTCTTCTTGAGCAGTTAAAATATGGCGCGTTTCACAATAACTATAAACCAGGCGACCGTTGCTTCTGGTACACTACCACAGGATGGATGATGTGGAATTACCTTCACGGAAGTTTGTTGGCTGGCGGAACAATGGTCTTATATGATGGAAGTCCTGCATTTCCTGACCTGAACACACTTTGGAAATTTATTCAAGACGCAGGCATCACCCATTTTGGAACCAGTGCAGGTTACATACTCGCTTGCATGAAAGCAAATCTTCATCCTGGAAAGGATTTTAAGTTGAACACACTTCAATCCATTGGCTCAACCGGAAGCACACTTCCACCCGAAGCTTTCCATTGGATTTATAATGAAATAAAAAAAGCTATATGGCTTACTTCCATGAGCGGAGGCACGGATGTGTGCAGTGCTTTTGTTGGAGGCAATCCGCTGCTGAATGTATATGTAGGGGAGATACAATGCCGAGCACTGGGATGTAGCCTGGAAGCATTTGATGAAGACGGAAATGCCGTTGTAAATGAAGTGGGTGAAATGGTGATAACGAAACCCATGCCGAGCATGCCTGTATTTTTCTGGAACGATTCGAATAAGGAACGCTATACCGAAAGTTATTTTGAGCAGTACCCAGGCATTTGGCGACATGGCGACTGGATAGAGATAACCAAACATAAAGGTGTGATTATTTATGGAAGAAGCGATGCAACACTCAATCGCGGTGGCATTCGCATAGGCACAAGTGAAATCTATCGTGCCGTTGATAAAATACCTGAAGTGAAGGATAGTCTTATTATATGTATAGAGAAAAACAATGGCGGGTTTTGGATGCCGCTTTTTGTGGTGATGCAAGAAGGACAAACACTGAATGATAATGTGAAGAAAAAAATAAATGCGTTGTTAAAAAATGAGTACACGCCCCGATATGTTCCGGATGAAATTATGGTTGTGCCCGACATACCGTATACCATGAGTGGAAAGAAAACAGAAGCACCTGTCAAAAAAGTGCTGATGGGAAAAGACCCAAAAAAGGTGGTGAATGCAGGCGCGCTAAGAAATCCTGCCGCCATGGATTTTTTTATTCACCTTTCAAAAACCAAGCGTTAAGGTCGGACTATCAGCTTGTCACATACGCTTATTCATCCTAACTTGCGCGCCCTATGAGAAAGACAGAAATCAACTTCCAGATAGAACTTGACAATAAAAACATTCCGGAGAAAATCCAGTGGGATGCTACCGATAAACCGGACAGCACACCGGGTGACACCAAAGCCATCAGTGTTGCCATCTGGGATCATATGCAAAAAAACACACTCCGTATTGATCTGTGGGCCAAGGACATGCCCGTAAATGAAATGAAACGCTTCTATATTGAATGCTTAGGTGGCTTGGCACAAAGTGCACTATCAGCCACAGGTGATGAGTTCCTAGCTAATGAAATGAACGCCCTCTGCGACAAACTTGTGGAACATGTCCGCAACGACCAGAAGGCGTAACCGATTCTTACCCAAAACGTTTCTCTTTCTGCCTTTTATCCTGGATCCCTTTCATAGAATTTTTCTCTTTAAATTCCTTCCGCAATCGATTTAGTTAATTTAGATTGCTATTTTTATAGTATCTACATGATTATATTGTGATGTGAGTTCATATCATAGCATAAAGTAAAACCTAAACGATTACTAAATTTTTTTTGTATGATTAAAATTCGCAAACATTACCTGGTACCATTGTTATTTTCAATGGTTTGTATAACCGCATCGTATGGCCAAACCCAAGTGTCTGGAAAAGTAAAGGATGCAGACGGATCACCGATATACGGTGCCAACATTGTCGTGAAGGGCACCACCAATGGTGTGGCCTCCGATACCAATGGCGACTTCTCCCTGACAGTAAACAATGTACCACCCTTTACCCTTCAGATAAGTTTCACAGGGTACGTGACTTCCGAAATTGAGTTAACCAGTTCATCTCGTGTCGCTGGTTTAGCGATCGTTTTGCAGAGTGACCAAACGATGCTTGGCGAAATTACCGTGCAAGGAATCTCTAAAATTAAAGAGAGTGCACTTACAGCATCTATGACGGTAGAGGCAGTCGATCTTCGTGCCATTCAACAAACAGCTTCACCAGATTACTTTGATATGCTTCAGCATGTGAAGGGAGTTCAATTTACTTCCAGTAGTTTAAACTTTCCACAAATCAACACACGAGGGTTTGCCACCATTGCCAATGTCCGGTTTGTTCAAATGGTAGACTGGATGGACATTTCTGCGCCATTGCTAAATTTCCCAACCGGGAATATTGTAGGGCTAAGTGAAATTGATGCTGAAAGTATGGAGCTCATTCCAGGTGCATCATCAGCGCTTTATGGCCCCAATGCATTTAACGGCGTACTCCTAATGACCAGCAAAAGCCCCTTCGATTATCAGGGATTGAGCGCCCAGGCAAAAGCAGGTATTACCACCTCTGACGCCCAAGGCGAATCGTTCCCGATGTACACCTTCAATGTGCGTTACGCCAAGGCCTTTAATAATAAATTCGCCTTTAAAATAAACTTCGGTTATCAGAAAGCAGAAGATTGGTATGGCAATGACTACAAGACTGATGTAAATAGATCTTCTGCACAGGGAGACTTGACAGGTCAACCCAATTTTGATGGATTGAATCTGTACGGTGATGATACTCAAATTCTTATCCCTATTGGGGGAACATTCGGCACTTTAGATGTTAGAAGGACAGGATGGAAAGAACAAGATATCCTTGATAATCGTGATGCGAAAAGTATAAAAGGCGATTTAGCACTTCATTACAAAATAAACGATAAAGTAGAAGCGCTATATAATTATCGCTACGGAGGGGGAAGTTCCGTTTACCAAGGAAGCCAAAAATATGCGCTACGTGGTTTTACACAGCAGTTTCACAAAGTGGAAATAAAAGCAGATAACTTTTTTGTGCGTGGTTATGTCACTGCTACAGACGCGGGTGACTCGTACAACCTAGGTGCACTTGGTGGCGTAATGAACGAACGCATTAGTCCAACCGCTGCACAGTGGGCTCCTACATATGCGCAAACCTATGTATTGGCAATGCAAGGATATATTCCTGGCGTGCCTACTGGAAATCCCACAGCGGCTCACCAAGCTGCAAGACAGCAAGCTGATATGGGAAGACCTACCGTGGGAGATCCAACCTATAATACTTTACTGGAGGACGTACGGAATAGCTATTTTCAAAAAAATCCTTCCGGTGCAAAATTTGAAGACAAAAGCCGCCTTTACCATGGTGAGTTTATGTACAATTTTATGAATCAGATTGAATGGATTAATATCCAAGTAGGAGGAAATTTCAGGCAGTATAGTCTATTTTCAAACGGAACTATTTTCAATGAAGCACCTACCGACGGAACAAACTTTGAGAGGATAATCATAAATGAATACGGCTTTTATACACAGTTATCGAAAACATTTGCTGAGAAATTAAAATTAACGGGATCGATACGATATGATAAAAATGAAAATTTTGAAGGCCGCACAACACCCAGACTTTCTGCCGTATATTATTTAGATGAGGGAAAAATGCATAATCTAAGAGCCTCTTTTCAAACCGGCTTCAGAAATCCGGATACTCAAGCACAATTCATTTACTTTCCCGTTGGCACGAACACATTATTAGGAAGTTCGAAAGCAAATGCTGAACGTTATGGACTGCATGAAGGAGGTGCTTACACGGTTGATTCATATCGTGCCTATCTGGCTACTGGTGGGTCGTTAGATCCAACCGGCCAGCCTACTGGTGGCGATCCCTCTAAATTGACAACAGCATTCATTCCGTATGTAGGCCCCGAGAGGCTTCGCTCATTTGAAGTTGGGTACAAAGGATTGTTTTCCAATAAAGTGTTGATTGATGTCAATTATTACTACACCGTTTATAATGATTTTATTGGTGGCGATGATTATGTATTGAAAGCACCGACTAGCCACCAAGGCAATGTGGTGAAGGCAGGAACAATTTACTCTCCTTATGTAAACATTCCAAATGATGTAACATCTCAAGGAATTGGTTTAGGTATAACCTATACCCTACCTAAAGGCTACTCAGTAAATGGAAATTACAATTGGGCGACATTTAATGACGCGCGTGAATCAAATTCGGAGTTTCGTGCAGGTTTTAATACCCCGGAAAATAAATTCTCCATTAGTCTAAGCAATCGTAAACTTTTCAAAGATTTTGGTTTTAATGTAAGCTACCGTTATCAGGATGCGTTTTTATGGCAATCTGATTTTGGTGAATGGGAAGTACCTTCATTTGGTGCCTTGGATGCCATGATAAATTATAACATTAACTCTATAAACACAGTATTAAAAATTGGAGGATCCAATCTATTTGGAGGCGATTATCGAACAAATTTTGGAGGTCCCTTTGTTGGCCAACAGTATTACATATCACTAACGTTTGATCAATTTACAGGAAAACGCTAATTACTATGATCATGAAAAATTTAAGGTATTTTACCTATACACTCGCCATTGCATTGATGATACTTTCCTGTCAGCAGGAATTAAAAATCCCTGAAGGTGATCCCTGCCCATCAAATGACCCTACCGTTTTATGTCCTAATGCACCTGTAGAGGATTGTCCTGCGGGAGCTACCAAAGGAAGCATTGATGTTTCCAAATTTGTTGCTATCGGAAATTCCTTTGTTGCTGGTGTACAAGGTGGCGCTTTGTTTAATGCTGGCCAGAGCAACTCACTTGCGGCCATTATCAATAAACAATTGGAATGTGTTGGTGCCCCGGCCACGTTTAACCAACCGGACATTAAGGCAACCTTAGGCTGGAATTTATTTGTTACCCAACCTTTCCTTGCCAATAATACAAAACCGATTTTGGGCAGAATGTTATTGCAAAATGGAACAACCCCAGATTGTACTACCGGAAAGGTTTCTCCAAAACCAACACCCCAACCGTACGCTCCCGGAGTTTTGGAAGCGCTTCCAAACCCAGCCTTCAATCCTAGCTTTATATATGGCGATGGCAGTACAAAAGCTGCTCTGAATAATTTTAGTGTTCCTGCCATTCTATTAGGACAAACCTTAATTCCTCAGACGGGTGCTTGGAGTGGCGCAGGTGTTGATCCACGGTTTAGTCCCTTCTATGGCAGATTCGCCTATCCAGGAACAGGCACCAGTACCATAATCGGTGACGCTGCTGCTGCCGGTGGTTCCTTTTTTCTTTTCTGGTACGGGCTTGATGACTTTTTTTTATATGCTGCCTTTGGTGCAGATCCCAGCAAAGCTCCTTTGACTCCCGCCAGTGGTGGATTACCGAGTGGGTTCGATGGGCAATATGCCGCTGCAGTGGGTTCGTTACTTGCCTCCAATGCAAACTTGAAAGGCGTTGTGGCAAACTATCCAGATATTTTTCTCATGCCACACTTTACCTCAGTAACATACAATCCTATTCCGTTAGATGCTGCAACCGTAACTGCCCTCACATCTGGGTTTGGTGGTTTTAACGGTGTGCTGGATGCTATCATAGCGAATCCAACATTGATGAGTAATTTTGGGCTTAATGCTGCTGACTTAACGGCCAGGAAAGTTACGTTCACGGCATCATGTAACAATCGTATTTTACTTAACGATGAAACGCTAACGGATTTGGGTCCTACGTTCGATTATCTCAGATCCATTGGAGCTATAGACAGTGATGCCAAACGCGCTGCCTTAGTGCCTTATCAAAAATCAAGACAATCAACCGTTATGGATGTATTTCCACTTACAACAGGTTCCATACTGGGCACACCTGGTACATTCGGTGTTCTCGGAGTTTCAGAACCAGTAGGTGATCAGTATGTAATCATTCCAACTGAAAAGGCCGAAATAACGGCCGCCCGAAATGCTTATAATGCAGTGGTCTCCGCCACAGCGGCTGCTTATCCAACCCGCCTTGCATTAGCTGACATTAACAAGACGCTTGGAGACTTTGTGGCCGCTAGAGCATACGTTTTAAATGGTGTTACCATTACGCCTAATATAAATCCACCTACTGGAATTTATTCAGAAGATGGTGTACATCCCAACACCCGCGGATATGCGTTTCTTGCTGGTGCCATTATTGATGCTATTAATACCCAGTTCGGTGCTACTATTCCCAAACCGAATATTGGCAAGTATCCAGCAACTGGTCTTCCCATAAATCCATAAAGAAAAGTATCATCATACCACAAGAAAGGCTGCCCCAATCAGGGCAGCCTTTCTATTTGTGTTTAATAGCAACACAGGCCAAAAAGACATCTAGCAATCTCAATGCACCTATACCAACAATTGTTAACATGAATCAACTAAAACGAATCGCGGTCTTTTGTGGATCCAGTATGGGAAACGATCCCCAACTTTCAATCACCGCCATGAACGTGGGCAAAACATTAGCACAAAACAATATTGAACTTGTGTATGGCGGAGCTAGAATCGGATTGATGGGCGCCGTTGCAGATGGCGTGTTGCAATCGGGTGGACGTGCCATCGGTGTGATTCCTGAATTTCTTAAAAGTAAGGAAGTTGCGCATGAAGGTTTAACAGAACTGATAACGGTTTCCAGCATGCATGAACGCAAAACAAAAATGAATGAACTGTGTGATGGCGTCATCGCGTTGCCTGGTGGATTTGGCACCCTTGAAGAACTTTTTGAAATGCTCACGTGGGCACAACTTGGCCTGCACAAGAAACCCATCGCACTCTTCAACATGAATGATTTTTATGATCCCTTAGTTGAATTACTTAATACGATGGTTGCTAAAAAATTTCTCCGGCAAGAAAATTATTCCATGCTCTTGGTTGCAACCAACATAACTGACGTACTCAATCAGATGAAGAACTATCAACCACCCATCGTTGGAAAATGGATATCGGATGAAAATTTATAATTGCTTGAGGGTTGCTGAAAATAATCAAGAAGCTACATCGCTGCGGGAATAAAAATTATATTCAAATGGTGAAATGTAGATGTACCCATCTTTCAGGAAGCTCCTACGGAGCTCTGTATAGTATTGATTTCTATTCCTATAAACAGGAGGCTCCTATGGAGCCGATTGAATTGCGCTTCCTTTTAGCTATCGATAAGTTTTTTCGACAGAATCATCAGTTTATATTCTGGAATTAGACCATGCCAGCTCCATAGGAGCTTCCTGTTTATAGAAATTCTCAAGATGTTTTTGTTAAGCTCCGTAGGAGCTTCCTTTTGCCTGAGATAAAAATATAGAAACAAGAT